>JAUNCG010000034.1:1502-25888 GCA_030526715.1 Eubacteriales bacterium | reverse complement strand
ATTTGAAGAGGATCTTGGAATAGAATTTGTCCGGGATCTCATGGATGATTACCGCTCCTGCAGCAATGGATGCGTATTTTGCTTTATCGATCAGATGCCTCCGGGAATGCGCGAGACCTTGTATTTTAAGGATGATGATTCCAGACTTTCGTTTATTCAGGGAAACTATGTGACGCTGACAAATATGAGCGATGCGGACATTGATCGGATCATCAAATATCATATGGCGCCCATCAATGTATCCTTTCAGACGATGAATCCGCAGCTGCGCTGCAAGATGCTACATAACCGCTTTGCGGGGGAAGCGCTGAAAAAGGTGGATCGTCTGGTCGAGGCCGGGATAGAGATGAATGGTCAGATTGTTTTGTGTAAGGGACTCAACGACGGGGAGGAGCTGGAGTACAGTATTTCCGAGCTGACAAAATATATCCCGTATCTGACCAGTGTCTCGGTGGTTCCTGTGGGACTTACGCGGTTCCGTGACGGACTGTATCCGCTGGAGCCATTTGACAGGGAGGACGCGCAGAAGGTCTTGGCTCAGATTCACCGTTGGCAGGAGAAGCTGTACGCGGAGCACGGGACGCATTTTGTTCATGCGGGAGACGAGTGGTATCTTCTGGCGGGCGAGGAGCTTCCGCAGGAGGAGAGCTACGACGGCTATATCCAGCTGGAGAACGGCGTCGGGATGATCCGCCTGTTTCTCGATGAGGTGCAGGAGGAGATGAAGAGCCGTGCGGGAGATGACAGGGTTCATGAGGTATCGATCGCTACCGGAGTGTCGGCAGCTCCGTTTATAAAAGAAGCGGCAGACAGGATTTCTGAAAAATATCCGGGTGTTCAGGTACATGTGTATACGATTCAAAATGATTTCTTCGGGGAACGCATTACGGTTGCGGGACTGATGACGGGACAGGATCTCATAAAACAGCTCGCAGGACAGCCGATAGGAGAGAGACTGCTGCTGACCTGTAATGTGCTTCGCGACGGGGAGAACATCTTTTTGGATGATGTGACTGTTGAGGAGCTGGAGGAAGCTTTACAAACGCGTACCAGTATTGTAAAATCAAGCGGAAAGGATTTTGTACATGCAGTTTTGCTGGAGGAGCAGGAGTCTCCGGCAAGGAATAAGCAGGCATATGAGGTGAATGAATGAGTAAACCAATTGTTGCTATCGTAGGAAGACCGAATGTAGGTAAGTCGACATTATTTAATGTATTGGCAGGAGAAAATATATCTATTGTAAAGGATACGCCGGGAGTGACCAGAGATCGTATCTATGCGGATGTGGAATGGCTGAATTACACATTTACGCTGATCGATACAGGTGGTATTGAGCCGGACAGTAATGATATTATCCTGTCACAAATGAGAGAACAGGCGCAGATCGCCATTGATACTGCGGATGTTATTATTTTTATTGTAGATGTTCGTCAGGGTCTGGTGGATTCAGACTCTAAGGTGGCGGATATGCTTCGTCGTTCCCATAAGCCGGTGGTGTTGGTGGTGAATAAGGCGGATAGTTATGAGAAGACATTGCCGGATGTATATGAGTTTTATAATCTTGGTATCGGAGATCCGTTCTCTGTATCCGCAGCCACAAGACAGGGCATCGGCGATATGCTGGATGAAGTCGTGCGTCATTTTCCGCAGGAGAGGGAAGAGGCAGAGGAGGATGACCGTCCCCGTATTGCGGTGGTTGGGAAACCGAATGTGGGTAAATCTTCTATCATTAATAAGCTGCTGGGCGAGAATCGTGTGATCGTATCTAATATCGCAGGTACTACCAGAGACGCCATTGACACTGAGGTGAAGTGGGATGGACGAGACTATGTGTTCATTGACACGGCGGGACTGCGGCGCAAGAGCAAGATCAAGGAGGAGTTGGAGCGTTATAGCATTATCCGTACAGTTACGGCGGTAGAGCGCGCGGATGTAGTGGTAGTTGTGATTGACGCGACAGAGGGCGTTACAGAGCAGGATGCGAAGATCGCGGGCATCGCCCATGATCGGGGAAAGGGCATTCTGATCGTTGTGAATAAATGGGATGCAGTGACGAAGGATGACAAGACGATCTACCGCTATACGACGAAGGTGAGGGAGACGCTCTCCTTTATGCCTTATGCGGAGATCCTCTTTGTTTCGGCGGAGACGGGGCAGCGTCTGCCGAAGCTGTTTGAGAAGATCGATATGATCATCGCAAACCAGTCCATGCGTGTTCAGACCGGCGTATTGAACGAGATCATGTCTGAGGCTGTAGCTTTGCAGCAGCCGCCTTCGGATAAGGGAAAACGACTGAAGCTTTACTATATCACACAGGTTTCTGTAAAGCCGCCGACATTTGTTATTTTTGTCAACGACAAGGAGCTGATGCATTTTTCCTATACGCGTTATCTGGAGAATAAGATCCGCGATACCTTTGGCTTTCAGGGCACGTCACTGAAGTTTATCATCAGAGAGAGAAAGGATAAGGAAAAATGATAAGCTGTCGATTGATCTGTCTGGCGATCGGATATGTATTCGGACTGTTTCAGACCAGTTATCTGCTTGGTAAGCTGCATGGGATAGATATCCGAGACTACGGAAGCGGGAATGCCGGAACCACCAATATGCTTCGCACGATGGGGACGAAGGCGGGAGTGATTACCTTTCTCGGAGATGCGATCAAATGTATTCTGGCGGTGATCGTAGTGCGTCTGCTGTTTGGGAGGATGCATGGGGATATTCTGCCGTTACTGTCCATGTATGGCGGTGCGGGAGTGATCCTCGGACATAATTATCCTTTTTATCTCGGATTTCGCGGTGGGAAAGGGATCGCCGCAACCGGAGGCTTTGCGGTAGCCTTCCATCCGATGACGGGGCTTCTGGCAATCCTGATTTTTTTTACAACATTTTTTTTGACACATTATGTATCGCTCGGGTCTTTGCTGATCTATATTGGATTTGTGGCAGAGCTTGTCGTTATGGGGCAGCTAGGCTGGTTTCATATGAGCCAAGGGGCACTGATAGAGCTGTACATACTTGCTTTTTTGCTCGCGGCGCTGGCATTCTGGAAGCATCGCGGGAACATAGAGCGTCTGCTGTCCGGAACGGAGAGAAAGACATATCTCACAAAGAAAAGTGATCAGTGACCTGTGAGGGGGAGGAGATAGGATATGGCAAGGATAGGTGTGATCGGTGCGGGAAGCTGGGGGACGGCTCTGGCAATACTTCTTTGCAATAACGGTCATGAGGTTATGGTGTGGTCCATTCATCCGGAGGAGGTGCTTCGCCTGCGCAAGACGCGCAGACACGAATCGAAGCTTCCGGGGGTGGAGCTGCCCGATGCACTGGAATTTACGGACTCCATGGAGGAAGTGATGCGGGAACGGGATGTGCTGATCGTGGCCGTTCCTTCTCCGTTTGTGCGAAGTACCTGCCGGAAGATGCGTGAGTTTATGAAGGACGGACAGATTGTTGTGGATGTGGCGAAGGGAATTGAAGAGGCGACCCTGTACACCATGACGGATATCATGGAGGAGGAGCTTCCGGGAGTGGACGCTGCGGTACTCTCGGGCCCGAGTCACGCGGAGGAAGTCAGCCGCGGGATACCGACTACCTGCGTAGTCAGCGCCCATACCAAAAAAACGGCAGAATATCTGCAGAATATCTTCATCAGTCCGGTTTTTCGCGTATATACCAGCCCGGATATGCTGGGAATAGAGCTTGGCGCTGCATTGAAAAATGTGATCGCGCTTGCGGCCGGAACCGCGGACGGGCTTGGCTACGGAGATAATACCAAGGCGGCGTTAATCACTCGGGGACTGACAGAGATATCCAGACTCGGAATTGCTATGGGAGGCCGGCCGGAGACATTTTACGGTCTGACAGGTATCGGAGATCTGATCGTGACGTGTGCCAGCGTGCACAGTCGTAACCGCAAGGCGGGGTATCTGATCGGACAGGGATATACGATGGATGAAGCCATGAAGGAAGTAAAGATGGTCGTGGAGGGCGTATACTCCGCAAAGGCGGCATACCGTCTGTCGCAGAAATACCGCGTGGAGATGCCGATCGTCGAACAGGTGAACAAGGTACTGTTTGAAAATAAAAAAGCAGACGAGGCGGTGCGTGAATTGATGCTGAGAGATCGGAAGGGTGAACTGGTCTGGGATTAGTTTTGAAAATGAAATAGTTTCTCTTGACATAATATGAAAAATGAGGTATATTCTCACTAACACACTTCAACTTATTACACTTTAAAGCAATGAAGTGAATAGAAAGAGAGAAGAGAGGAATTTAAAATGAAAAAAATTACTTCTAAGGTCGTGACAGCGGGAATCGCAGCTTCTATGGTGATGTCAGTAGGAATGATGACGGCAGCTGAGGATCAGACATATAACGTCGGTGTCTGCCAGCTGGTACAGCATCCGGCGCTAGATGCGGCAACGCAGGGATTTCGGGATGTGCTGACAGAGAAGCTTGGTGATCAGGTGAACATTGATGTACAGAATGCCTCCGGTGATTCCGCGACCTGCGCGACGATCGTGAACCAGTTCGTTTCCGGTGAGTCTGATCTGATCATGGCAAATGCGACTCCGGCGCTTCTGGCCGCTGTTGCGGGAACCAATGAGATTCCGATTCTGGGAACCTCCATCTCCGTGTACAGTGTCGCTTTGGATATTCCGGACGAGGAGTGGACGGGAACCACCGGTATGAATGTATCCGGTACCTCGGATCTGGCACCGCTGGATGAGCAGGCTGCTATGTTTGCGGAATTACTTCCGGATGCAAAGACGGTTGGATTGCTGTACTGCTCTGCGGAACCGAACTCTGTATATCAGGTTGACGCGGTAGAGGCTGTTTTGAAGGAGGCGGGCGTTGAGACGAAGGTGTATACCTTTGCGGATTCTAACGATATCGCATCTATCGTGACACAGGCGGCCGGCGAGGTGGACGCTATGTATGTTCCGACAGATAATACCGCGGCATCTAATGCGGAGATTATCAATAATATCTGTGAGCCGGCCGGTATCCCGATCATCTGCGGTGAGGAAGGGCTTTGTGCTGGCTGCGGTATCGCAACTCTTTCTATTGATTATTATGATCTGGGATGCAAGACCGGTGAGATGGCTTACGAGGTTCTGGTGAACGGGGCGGATGTCAGCACTATGCCAATCGAGTTTGCACCGCAGTTTGTGAAAAAGTATGATGCTGCAAGATGTGAGGCTCTCGGGATTGAGATTCCGGACGACTATGCAGCGATCGAGACAGAAGAGTAATCGAAGCCTAGCATATGCGCTGTTGTTGAGAAATGCTATTAGATCATTTGCTGCTGCATGAGCCATATAGTGCAGCAGCTTTTGCTGTGTATGCAGGAGGCAGTCCGTGCGGTAATCTGCGGCACCGGTTTTGGAAAACAGGAGGATAGAATTGTGAATGTTGTAACTTTATTTAATGCGCTTCCCGGAGCGTGTGCTCAGGGGTTGATCTGGGGGATTATGGCGATCGGCGTCTATATCACCTATAAAATATTGGATCTGGCAGATCTGACCGTGGACGGAACCATGTGTACGGGCGGTGCGGTATGTATCATGATGATGCTGAGCGGTCATTCCGCTCCGGTGGCGCTGGCTGCTGCATTTTTGGCAGGTATGCTGGCCGGCATGGTCACAGGAATACTTCATACCGCCATGGGGATTCCAGCGATCCTTTCCGGTATATTGACACAGCTCGGTCTGTATTCGATCAATCTGCGCATTATGGATGCCAAGGCGAATCAGGCCATCAGCGTAGATAAGTATCCGCTGATCGTATCCCTTCGTTATATTAAGGGAGTGGCGGTATATAAGAATACGATTTTTGTGGTAGCAATCTTTATTCTGGCGATCGTAGGAATCCTGTACTGGTTCTTTGGAACCGAGATCGGCTGCGCGATCCGTGCAACCGGTTCGAACCAGAACATGTCCAGAGCGCAGGGGATCAATACGGATAATGCCAAGATCATCGGTCTGATGCTGTCTAACGGTATCGTGGCGCTGGCCAGCGGGCTGTATGCGCAGTATCAGGGCTTTGCGGATGTAAATATGGGACGTGGAGCGATTGTGATCGGACTTGCCGCAGTGATCATCGGAGAGGTATTGTTTGGAAAAATCTGCAGAAACTTTGCTCTAAAGCTGCTGTCCGTCGGGGTTGGCGCGATCATTTATTATCTTGTGCTGCAGTTCGTGCTCTGGCTGGGTCTGAATTCCAATGATCTGAAGCTGTTGTCTGCTGTGGTAGTGGCGGTATTTCTGGCAGTTCCGCATTTGAAAGGAAAATATTTCGGTAGAACAGTAAAAAAAGGAGGTGCCGGCAATGCTTAGAGTGAACGGTGTAAAGAAGACCTTTAATCCGGGAACCGTCAATGAAAAGAAGGCGTTGACGGGGCTGGATCTGATATTGCACGACGGGGATTTTGTTACGGTGATCGGCGGTAACGGCGCCGGGAAGTCTACCATGCTCAACGCTATCGCGGGTGTGTGGCCGGTGGACGAGGGAGAGATCCTGATCGACGGGGTGAATGTGACCAGACTTCCGGAATATAAGAGAGCAAATTATCTCGGACGTGTGTTTCAGGATCCTATGACCGGGACAGCGGCAAGTATGCAGATTGAGGAGAATATGGCGCTGGCTTCAAGAAGAGGTCAAAGACGCACGCTCAGAAGCGGGATCACGGGTGAGGAGCGCAATCGCTACAGAGAAAAACTGAAGATTCTGGACCTCGGGCTGGAGGATCGTCTGACGGCAAAGGTGGGACTGCTCTCCGGAGGACAGCGTCAGGCGTTGACGCTTTTGATGGCTACGCTCAAGAAGCCGAAGGTGCTGCTGCTGGACGAGCATACGGCGGCGCTCGATCCGAAGACAGCGGCCAAGGTGCTGGAGGCGACAGATAAGATCATTGCGAAGGATAAGCTGACGGCGATCATGATCACGCATAATATGAAGGATGCCATTGCTCACGGCAATCGTCTGGTGATGATGCATGAAGGACATATCATCTATGACGTGTCCGGGGAAGAGAAGAAGCGTCTGCATGTTTCGGATCTGCTTCAGAAGTTTGAACAGGCCAGCGGCGGTGAATTTGCGAATGACCGCATGATACTGAATTAAAGGATGGGTAGATTGTAAAAAGCTCCTGAAATGGGGGCTTTTTTGTTTTGGTAAAAATTCACACAAAAAGAGTGGGTGAACCTAAAAAAATACACAGTAATGTGGAATTCGGCATTGTGGTTTTCAATATCTTGTGGTATACTATCCCCTAGGTAGGGATATGCCTGAGAAATCATGTGAAATTATTAACGAGTTATCAGGGAGGAGGTGTCAGATTTTGCATATCGTAACAGATGAAAATGGAAATCCGTGTACACACGGACACCATGAGCATACCCATACACACACCTATGAGCATTCACACGAACACAGTCATATGGATGGTCATGAAGAAGAGCATCAGCACAGTCACGAAGGCCATTGCCATAACCATGGCGAGGGAGGTCATTGCCACTCGCACGGGGAGGAAGGCCATTGCCACGGCCATGCCGGTCACTGCCACGGGCAGGAGAACGAGTCGGGTGGTGATAAGACGTCCGCTCTTCTGAAATATATGCTGGATCATAATACGCACCATGCGTCAGAGCTTGACCAGATGGCAGGTAAGCTGGCGGCGGGCGGTCATGAGAAGGTTGCTGAGCAGATCCGTAAAGCGGTGGACGAGTTCCAGAAGGGGAATATGTATCTGGGCTTGGCGTTGTCGCTGGTGAAGGAATCATAACAGGAGGTGAATGAGTATGTGTTTATCAAGAGTTGTGAGGGCGGATCAGCCGGACAGTGTGATTTTGGATTATGTGAGCCGTATCGAGGTGAAGGGTGATTCGATCACGCTGACAGACATCATGGGTGAACAAAAGACGGTGCAGGGAAGCATTGTGATGGCCGACCTGACCGGAGGCAGAGTTGAGATCAACTGCTAATTTTAGACTTAAAGGAGAAACAACATGTCATTTACAATTGCTGTTGCCGGTAAGGGCGGCGTAGGAAAGACTACCCTCTGTGGTTTGCTGGTTCAGTATCTCTGTGAGCAGGGAAAGAAGCCTGTGCTTGCGGTGGATGCGGATGCGAATTCGAATCTGAACGAGGTGCTGGGAGTTGAGGTTGAGATGACACTCGGCGAGATTCGCGAAGAAGTGGCGAATTCGGAGAATGCGGCTCAGAGATCGGTTCCGGTCGGTATGTCCAAGGCGGACTATATGGAGATGATGGTGAACCGGTGCCTGATCGAGGATGATGACTTCGATATGCTGGTGATGGGACGCACTCAGGGAAAAGGCTGTTATTGCTTTGTGAACGGTCTTTTGCAGACGCAGCTTGCGAGAATGGCTCCGAACTATCCGTATGTGGTAGTGGACAATGAGGCGGGCATGGAGCATATCAGCAGGGGAGTACTTCCTAAGGTGGATATGGTATTGCTGGTCAGCGACTGCTCGAGAAGAGGCGTGCAGGCGGTAGCCCGCATCGCGGATCTTGTGAATGAGCTGGAGCTGAAGCCGAAGACGATGGGGCTGATCGTGAATCGCGCACCTGAGGGCAGGCTGAATGAAGGTACGATGGAGGAGATCGAGAAGCATGGTTTGACACTGCTTGGCGTAATCCCGCAGAGTATCGAGGTTTACGAATATGATTGTGAAGGAAAACCGACGGTGGAGCTTCCCAGTGGCTCGCCGGTGAAGCAGGCCCTTCGCGATATCATAGATAAACTGGAGATTTAAATAACCCAAATGAAGGAGGAAAAAAATGGGCGACTTTAAGTTAACAACGTACGAAGAGAACGAGGCAATCACAAACCGTCTCTTAGAGACAGGTGCCAAGGTTGGTGCTGATGCATGGCAGTTCCGTGTAAAGAATCAGACACCGCATTGTAAGTTCGGTGAGCAGGGCGTCTGCTGCCGTATCTGTTCCATGGGACCATGTCGTATTACGCCGAAGGCTCCGAGAGGAATCTGCGGATGTGATGCTCACGGTATCGTAGGACGTAACTTCCTGAGATTTACCGCAGGCGGTGCAGCAACTCACTCAGATCACGGACGTGAGATCTGCAATACCCTGTATCATGCAAAGCCGGAAGGTCCGTATAAGGTAAAGGATCCTGAGAAGCTGATCCGTATCGCAAAAGAATGGGACGTAGAGACCGAGGGTAAGGATATCTACGATCTGGCTCACGAGATGGCAGTTCTGGCTATGGGCGAGTACGGTAAGGTATTCGGTTACCAGAGATGGCTGAAGAGAGCTCCACAGCATACACAGGAGCTGTGGGAGAAGGCTGAGATCGCTCCGCGCGCGATTGATCGTGAGGTATCCTGCGCAATGCATATGACTCATATGGGTAATACCTCTAAGCCGGAGGCACTGGTTCGTCAGGCTCTGAGATCCGGTATGTCTGACGGATGGGGCGGTTCCATGGCAGGTACAGAGTTCTCTGACGTTCTGTTCGGAACTCCGAAGCCGATCGATACCGAGGCAAACCTTGGCGTTATGGTTGCTGAGAACGTAAATATCGTCGTTCATGGACACGATCCGTCACTTTCTGAGATGATCTGCGAATATGCGGATGATCCGGAGATGATTGCTTATGCGAAGTCTATGGGCGCTAAGGGCATCACCGTATCCGGCGTATGTTGTACCTCTAACGAGGTTGCAATGCGTCGTGGTATTCCGATGGCAGGTAACTTCCTGCAGCAGGAGAACGTAGTTCTGACAGGCGCATGTGAGGCGATCGTTGTTGACGTTCAGTGTATTTTCCCGGCGCTTGGTCCTCTGAGCAAGTGCTTCCATACGAAGTTCATCACGACTTCTCCGATCTGTCAGATGCCGGATTCTGATTTTATTCGTTTTGAGGCAGACACCGCAGCAGAGAATGCGAAGTCTATTGTAAAGGCTGCATGTGAGAACTTCAAGAACAGAAAGCCGGAGCTGGTTTACATCCCGGATGTAAAGCACAAAGCTACCGTAGGTTACTCTGTAGAAGCAATCGTGAAGACTCTGGATGGCGTTACCAACTCTCAGGTAGATGAGACCGGTACGACCAAGCCGCTCCTTGAGTGCATCACCTCCGGCGTTATCCGCGGTGCGGTTGCAATGGTAGGATGTAACAACCCGAAGGTTAGATCCGATCTGTATCATATCGAACTGATGAAGAAGCTCATCGCGAATGATATCGTGATCATCGCTTCCGGATGTTCCGCACAGGCTGCTGCTAAGGCAGGTCTGATGGACAAGGCTGCAAAGGATCTTTGCGGTGCAGGTCTGAAGCGTGTATGTGAGCTGGCAGATATTCCGCCGGTATTACATATGGGTTCCTGCGTTGATATCAGCCGTATGATGATCCTTGCTTCTGAGCTGGCTAAGGATTCCGGACTGAACATTTCTCAGCTTCCGGTTGTCGGATGTGCTCCGGAGTGGATGTCTGAGAAGGCTGTATCTATCGGTAACTACGTAGTAGCAACCGGTATCGATACCTTCCTTGGCGTAGATCCGTATGTATCAGGCTCTGATCAGGTAGCAGGATGGCTGACAGAGGGTGTAAGAGACTGGGTAGAGGCTGCTTATACCGTTGAGCTTGATCTTGAAAAGCTGGGCGACATGATGATCGAGAGAATCGAAGAGAAGCGTGCCGCAATCGGTATCTAATAAATATAAAGGACGAGACAATAATGAAGATAGCAGTAACAGGCAAAGGCGGAGTGGGCAAGACCACTTTCGCCGCCACATTGGCAAGATTATATGCAGAAGAAGGAAGACCGGTGCTTGCGGCGGACGTAGATCCGGATGCGAATCTTGGTCTGGCGCTTGGGTTCTCTGAGGAGGAGTTGGATGAGATCGTTCCGATCACGAAGATGCGCAAGCTGATTGAGGAGCGCACGGGAGCCGGTTCGGACAATGCTTTTTATAAGATCAATCCGCAGGTGAGCGATATTCCGGATAAATACGGAAAGCTGTGTAACGGTGTGCGTCTTCTGGTATTGGGAACCGTGGATACGGGCGGTGGCGGATGCGTCTGCCCGGAGCATGTGATGCTGAAGCGGATCTTGAACAACCTGATGCTTCATCGTCAGGATGTTGTCATTCTGGATATGGAGGCCGGTCTGGAGCATCTTGGACGAGGAACGACTGCCGGGATGGATCAGTTCGTGGTCGTGATTGAACCGGGGGCGCGAAGCGTTCAGACTTATAAGAATGTGAAGCGTCTGGCGGATGATCTGGGAGTGAAGCAGGTGCGTGTGGTTGCCAATAAGGTGCGGGATGAGAAGGATGAAGAGTTTATCAGATCCAGAATTCCTGCAGAGGATTTACTGGGATTCATTCATTATAATTCTGAGGTTATAGATGCAGACCGTAACGGTTCGTCACCTTTCGACTACAGTCAAAAGGTAGTCGAAGAGATCCGAGCGATCAAGGGACGAATCGATGCGGACGAAGAAAAATAATTTACCAAATGGAGGTATAATCGTGGCGACTTTATTTGATGTTGTATTTAGTGGAAATGATACTGTGTTCGGTCTGACAGAGGGCGCGATCGATGCAGCTATCGCAGAGCATGGCGCAGACAAAGCAATTGCTTTTCCGGATACTGCTTACAGTCTTCCGTGCTACTATGCAGTAACAGGAACAAAGGTTGGTAATCTGGGTGAGCTGAAGACTGCTCTTGGCGTAGTAAAGACTCTGATGACCAGAGAGAAGAGACTGAATGATGTATTTATGTCCGGTGTTGCTACTGCACTTTGCGCAGAGTTCATCGAGGTTCTGAAATATATGGATGGCGCTGCTCCGTACGAGGCTCCGTGCTACGGACATCTCGGCGATGCTATTATCCGTGAGCTTGGTGTGCCGCTTGTTACAGGCGATATCCCGGGCGTTGCAGTTATCATCGGTGCTGCTCCGACCGCTCAGGAAGGCGTAGACCTTGTAAAATCTTATCAGGCACAGGGTATTCTGGTTACTCTGGTTGGCGGCATCATCGATCAGTGCGCAGAGCTCGGCTATAAGACCGGTGCAAACGTACGTGTGATCCCGCTGGGAGCTGATATCACATCCGTTATCCATGTTGTATCCGTTGCAGTAAGAGCAGCTCTGATCTTCGGTAATGTTCAGCCGGGTGATGCAGCAGGTCTTATGGAGTACACCTTCAAGCGTGTACCGGCATTCGTTAACGCATTCGCACCGCTTGATCCGGTGATCGTAGCTTGCGGCGCAGGCGCTATCGCACTTGGATTCCCGGTAGTTACCAATGATGTAGATACTCTGGCAGCAGTACATGCAAATGTACCGAAGAGCCTGATCGGACAGGCTGATGTCAGCAAGTTCAATGCAACCTCTCTTGAGGCTCGCGATATCAAGATCAAGATCACCAATATCGACATTCCGGTAGCATTCGCTTCCGCATTCGAGGGTGAGATCATCCGCCGCGGCGATATGCAGGTTGAATTCGACGGTTCCCGTGTAGACTGCTTCGAGCTGGTTCTGACGAAGGAGGCTTCCGAGATCGAGGATCACAAGATCGAAGTGATTGGACCGGATATCGATGAGATGCCGGAGGGAAGCAAGCAGAGCATCGCTTATATCGTAGAAGTAGCCGGTAAGAGCATGCAGTCCGACTTTGAGCCGGTATTTGAGCGTAAGTTCCACTCTTATCTGAACTGTGTAGAGGGTATGATGCATACCGGTCAGCGTGATATGATTCGTATCCGTGTAAGCAAGGATACCTTCAATGCAGGCTTCCGTGCTAAGCACATCGGTGAAGTTCTTTACGCGAAGGTTAAGAGCGAGTTCGCAGCAGTTGTTGATAAGTGTCAGGTGAAGATCATCACAGATGCAGAGCAGTGTACAAAGCTTCGTCATGAGCTGGCTACACCGATGTTCGACAAGCGTGACGAGCGTCTTCTGACTCTGACAGATGAAGGCGTAGATGTTTACTACAGCTGCATCATGTGTCAGGCATTCTCCCCGAGCCATGTTTGCGTGGTAACTCCGGAGAGACTTGGACTTTGCGGTGCCGTTTCATGGCTGGATGCTAAGGCAACCAACGAGCTGGATCCGCAGGGACCGTGCCAGATCATCACGAAGGAAAAAGTAATCGACGAGAGAATCGGTGAGTACGAGGATGTTAACGAAGCAGTTCGTAAGTTCTCACAGGGTGCTCTGGAAGATGTATCTCTGTACTCCATCATCGAGAAGCCGATGACATCTTGCGGATGCTTCGAGTGTATCTGTGGTATTGAGCCGCTGTCTAACGGTGTATGTATCGCAAACCGTGAGTATGCAGGCATGACCCCGATCGGCATGACCTTCCCGGAGCTGGCTTCCATGACCGGCGGCGGTGTTCAGACACCGGGCTTCATGGGACATGGTAAGCACTTCATCGCTTCCAAGAAGTTCATGAAGGCAGAGGGCGGTATCGAGCGTATCGTTTGGATGCCGAAGGATCTGAAGGAGCAGGTTGCAGACAGACTGAACGCAACCGCTAAAGAGCTCTATGGTATCGACAACTTCTGTGACATGATCGCAGACGAGACCGTTGCAGAAGATCCGGAGACCTTACTTGCATTCCTTGAGGAAAAAGGACATCCGGCACTCAGCATGGAGCCGATGATGTAAAAATCAACAGACATATATTTTACCAAAAACCCAAACAAATCAATTTTGTTTATGTACTAAATTAAGTACATGAATGACATTTGCTACATATTCATGTATAATGCACATTATACATTTTTTGGCCGCGCTGCCTGTCTCACCCGACAGGTGGCGAGGTCTAAAACCATGAAGGAGGATATTTAAAATGCCGTTTACAGCAAAATCAGGAAAGTTCAACGCAAGTATCAAGGCAGTAACGTTGGGCAGTGGCGATAAGGCTACTACAATCGGTGGAGAGAACGTTTTACCGTTCTATACTTTTGATGCGCCGATCGAGCATGCACCGAAGGTTGGTATCGAGGTTACTGACTTTGGTATGGAGCATGAGCCGGATTGTGTAAAGAAGTACTATGAGGGCTGCACCACAGCAGCTGATATGGTGAAGAAGGCCGTTACATTTGAAGGCGTAGATTTCGTCAGCTTCCGTATGGAAGGCGGAGATCCGAACGGAGCAAACAAGTCTACAGAGGAACTGATTGCTACTCTGAAGGAGGTCGCTGAGGCAGCAGGCGATATGCCGTTGGTTGTTTCAGGCTCTAAGAATGCGGAGAGAGACGCAGAGCTTCTTTCTAAGGCAGCAGAGGCAGTACAGGGCAAGAATGCGATCATCCTTGCAGCAAGAGAAGAGAACTATAAGACCGTCGGCGCAGCAGCAGGACTGGCTTATTCTCAGATCGTCGGCGCAGAGTCTTCTGTAGATATCAACCTTGCAAAACAGTTAAACGTATTATTATCACAGTTAGGTGTAAATCCGTCCAATATTGCAATGAACGTTGGATCAGCTTCTGCAGGTTATGGCTATGAGTATGTTGCATCTACTATGCAGCGTATCAAGGCAGCAGCGCTTTCTCAGAACGATGCTCAGCTTCAGATGCCGATCATTACTCCGGTCGCTTCTGAGACATGGGGAACTAAGGAAGCAACTGCAACTGAGGTAGATGTTCCGGAGTGGGGCGATGTAGAGAGCCGCGGAATCGATATGGAAGTTGAGACTGCAGCAGCAGATCTTGCATGCGGTTCTAACGCAGTTATCCTGAAGCACCCGGTTTCTGTTGCTACTGTTTCTAAGCTGATCAAAGAATTAGTTTAATTGCTGTTTAAGGAGGACGAAAGATTATGGCATTGAAAGGTCTTGACATATTCAAATTATCACCTAAGAAAAACTGTAAGGAGTGCGGCAGCCCGACATGTATGGCTTTCTCCATGAAGGTTGCACAGGGCGCGGCAGATATCAACGCTTGTCCGTACTTCTCAGAGGATGCAAAGGCTCAGCTTTCTGAGGCAACTGCTCCGCCAATGAAGACCGTGAAGGTTGGCGCAGGCGATGCAGAGTATACTCTGGGCGGCGAGACCGTTCTGGAGCGTCATGAGAAGACATTTGTAAGCAAAACAAGATATGCTTCAACTCTTTGCAACTGCATGGATGAGGCAGCGATCGATGCAAGACTTGCTGAGATCCCGAAGGTAGATTATGAGCGTATCGGCGAGCGCATGATCGTGGAGATGATCTACGTAAACTACTCAGCAGAAGGTCAGTATGACTATGTTGAGCTGGTGAAGAAGGCAGCTGCACTTGGTAGAACACTGGTACTCGGTGTGACTGACGTGGAAGTGGCTAAGGCTGCTCTGGCTGTATGCAAGGATGGCAAGCCGGTTCTGAACGGTGCTACCGCTGAGAACTTCAAGGAAATGAATGCTGTTGCAACCGAGGCAGGCGTTGTACTTGGTGTAACAGGAAAAGATATCAATGAATTATACGATACTGTAAAGGCTCTGGAGGATCTTGGCAACAAGAATCTGGTAATTGATACCACAGGCGCAACTGTGAAGGAGACTTTCGCGAATACTGTTATGGTTCGTAAGGCTGCGATCAAGGATAATGACAGAACCTTCGGTTATCCGTCCATCGTAAATCTGGCTAAGGTAGCAAAGGGTGATGCTCATCTGCAGGCTGCTCTGGCTTCTATCTTTACGATCAAATACGGCTCTATCGTTGTATTTGAGAACCTTACCTACTCAGAGGCGCTTCCGCTGTATGGTCTGAGACAGAACATCTTCACAGATCCGCAGAAGCCGATGCGTGTAGAGCCGGGCATCTACCCGATCAATGGCGCAGATGAGAATTCTATCTGTCTGACAACCGTTGACTTTGCTCTGACCTACTTCTTAGTATCCGGTGAGCTTGAGCGTTCCGGCGTTCCGGTGAACCTGATCATCAGTGATGCGGGCGGACTCTCCGTTCTGACAGCATGGGCTGCAGGTAAGCTGTCCTCCGGTACCATCGAGAAGTTCTGGAAAGAGCATGATATCGAAGGCAAGATTAAGAACCGTCAGCTGATCATTCCGGGTAAGGTAGCAGTTCTGAAGGGTGAGATCGAGGCGAAGCTTCCGGGTTGGGAGATTATCATCGCTCCGGCTGAGGCAGTACAGCTCGTAAAATTCTTAAAAGATATGCAGTAAAAAATACATACATTTAAGGAGGATTTAACAATGGCAAAATTCGTAACGATTGGTGAGAGACTTTCCACCACCGCTCCGGCAGTAAACAAGGCATTTACTGAGAGAGATCCGGAGCCGATCCTGAAGAGAGCAAAACAGCAGCTGGATGCAGGTGCTGTTTATCTGGACGTAAATATCGGACCGGCTGAGAGTGATGGCGAGGATCTGATGAAATGGGCAGTTCAGCTTCTTCAGTCTGAGTTTGACAACGTTCCGCTGGCTCTGGATACTTCCAATAAGAAAGCTATCGAGGCTGGTATCTCTGTTTACAATCGTTCCAAGGGAAAACCGATCGTAAACTCCGCAGATGCTGCTGGAAGAATCGAGAATATTGACCTTGCAGCTGCAAATGATGCAATTGTTATCGCTCTTTGCAACGGCGAAGGTATTGCAAAAGACAATGATGAGCGTATGGGCTTCTGCCAGCTCCTTCTTGAGAGAGGTCTTGAGCATGGTATGGAGGCTGAGGATCTCTGGTTCGATCCGCTGTTCCTTGTTGTTAAGGGAATGCAGGACAAGCAGATGCAGATTCTTGAGTGCATTAAGATGTTCTCTGATATGGGTCTGAACTCTACTGGTGGTCTTTCCAACAACTCCAACGGTATGCCGAAGCACATCCGTCCGATCATGGATTCTGCTCTGGTAGCTATGTGCATGATGCAGGGTCTTACCTCCGCAATCGTTAACCCGAACGATCTGCGTTTGATGGAGACCATCAAGTCTTGCGACGTATTTAAGAACAATACACTGTATGCGGATTCTTATCTTGAGATCTAATGCATAAAGTCACTTTTAAGTTTGAAAACAGCGAAGATGTAACAGTCTTCGCTGCTTTCGGTGAAAACCTTCTTGAGGTAGCGAGAAAAACAAATGTGGCTATCGATGCACCGTGTTCCGGAAATGCATCTTGCGGAAAATGCAAAGTTAAGCTCGTGGGCGGGAAACTGGAATCAAAAAAGACCAGACATATCAGCGACGAAGAGTACGAGGCAGGGTGGAGGCTTGCCTGTGTCAGCACCATTCAGGATGATGTAGAAGTATTGGTGCCGGACATTGCTTCGGCATACCGAAGCCGTATGAAGGTCGCTGATCTCAGTTCACCCGGAGAAATCAAGATCTTCGACGACTTAAAGGAACAGGTTGTGGATGCAGGGATCCTGCTGAAAAATGATATGGAGTTGGTCGATCTGACGATGGACGTGCCTACGTTGGATGACACTATGCCGGATAATGAGCGCTTCACCCGCGCTATGCAGGCTCTGACCGGTATGGAATATATCCGGATTCCTTATTCTGTAATGAAAAAGCTGGCAGTCGTACTTCGTGCTTCTGATTTTCATATTCAGGTAATTTATCGCAAGACAGAGCATGATGTATTTGTCTATGATGTAGTTGAAAATGAGAAAGAAGTATTTGTAGGCGGTCTCGCCATCGATATCGGTACGACGACCGTATCTGCGATCGTGATCGATATGCTGACCGGAGAGATCAAGGCGAAGGGGTCCTCAGGTAACGGTCAGATTCGGTATGGCGCGGACGTGATCAATCGTATCATCGAATCCATGAAGCCGGGTGGAAGTAGCCGTCTTCAGAAAGCGGTTGTTGAGGAGACGATCAATCCTCTGATCGACACCATGTGCCGTCAGGCGAAGATCAACCATAAGCATATCTATCGTATGAGCGTGGCTTCCAATACCACTATGAATCATCTTCTGCTCGGCATGAACGGAGATCCGATCCGTACAGAGCCTTATATTCCGACGTTCTTCAAGACAAATTCTGTTTTTGCAAGAGATATCGGCATTAAGATCAGCTCAGAGGCACATATGATCGTAGCTCCGAATATCGGAAGCTATGTGGGCGGCGACATCACAGCCGGTGCGTTTGTGAGTATGCTCTGGAATAAGCCGGAGTTCTCACTGTTCATTGATCTTGGTACGAACGGAGAGATCGTATTCGGTAATTCGGATTTCATGTTTAGCTGTGCCTGCTCTGCGGGCCCTGCCTTTGAGGGCGGAGATATCAGCTGCGGTATGCGTGCGACAGACGGTGCGATAGAGGCATGTACGATCGATAAGGAGACCATGGAGCCGTCCTTTACAATCGTAGGTGAAGAAGGTACCAAGCCAATCGGACTTTGCGGATCCGGTATCATTGACGTGATCAGTGAGCTGTTCCGCTGTGGAATCATCAGTCCAAAGGGTAAATTTATCCGTGAGGGCGAGCGTATTCGCCATGACAAGTACGGTATGGGTTCCTATGTGCTTGCATTTGAGAAGGATGCAGGTTCTGTAAAGGACGTTGAGATCACGGAAGTAGATATCGACAATTTCATCCGTGCAAAGGGTGCGATCTTCTCGGCGATCCGTACCATGCTGTCCTACTGTGACTTTGATGTGTCCATGATTGAGCATGTCTATGTGGCGGGCGGCATCGGAAGCGGCATCAATATGAAAAATGCGATCAATATCGGCATGTTCCCGGATGTTCCGCTGGAGCTGTATGAATATATCGGCAATTCCTCACTGGTAGGAGCGTACGCAATGCTGTATTCTACAGAGTCTGAACGCAAGGTCTATGAGCTTGCGCAGAATATGACCTATATCGAGCTGAGTGCGATCACCTCATATATGGACGAATTTGTGGGAGCATGCTTCCTCCCGCATACAGATGCAGCCCTTTTCCCGAGCGTTGTATCTGAGTAATAAACAGAAACGTATGATTTTATTGTACGGCAGAATGGAGTAAGAAATGGAACTGAATTACGCTAAGAACAGCAAAGAAGATATCCCTTTTGGATTATATATGGATCAGTATCGAGCGATGGATCCCAAAGCGGCAGCAGAGCGTCTGGACATTCCTTATGATGAGGAGAGACAGTGCTTTACCGTGCGAATGCTCCAGCAGACCTATGAGGTGAGTTGGCCTGAGCTGGAGATACATCATCTGGGCGAAGCTTCGGATATGTATTATGCACTGGAGGAGGAGATCGCCGCAAAGATTTTTGTGATGCGTTATCTTACGAGAGGAGTTCTCTCCGAAGGAACGGGCAATTTTCTGACCTATCGCGAAGTACCGAGCGGTGAAGTATATTTTCGGCAGTTCTCCGGGCGTTGCCTTGCAAGACTTGCTTATGGCTTTGGATTTAAGCTGAACAGGTTTGAGGCCGGTTTTCAGAAAATGGGCGGCAAAAAGCTGTCTTTTGGCGATGTATCTTATGAAATAGAATTTATAAATCGCCACTATGCGCGGTTTATTTTGTGGACCGGGGACGATGAGTTTCCGCCGTCCGCGCAGATGCTGTTTTCCGATAACTTCCCCCTGAGCTTTGAGGCTGAGGATCTGGCGGTTGTGGGAGATATCAGTATCAACACCTTAAAAAAGATATCATAGTTATCTGAGGAGGTTACCATGGGATTTTCAACAGTACCCTGCAATGAATTTGTTGAAGTGCTCGCATCTAAGGCTCCGGTTCCGGGCGGCGGCGGTGCGTCTGCACTGGTTGGCGCAGTCGGCACAGCGCTTGGCAACATGGTTGGAAGTCTGACCGTTGGCAAGAAGAAGTATGCCGAGGTAGAAGAGGAAATGTGGGAGCTGAAGGGAAAATGTGATCAGCTCCAGAAGGATTTTTTACGCCTGATCGAACGCGATGCGGAGGTTTTTGAGCCTCTTTCCAAGGCATATGGTATGCCGAGAGAGACCGAAGAGGAGAAGGCTGAGAAGGCGCGCGTTATGGCAATCGTGCTGAAGGATGCCTGCTCTGTTCCGATGGAGATCATGGAGAAATGCTGCGAAGCGATCGACATCATCGCTGAGTTTGCGGCAAAGGGATCTACGCTTGCGATCAGCGACGCAGGTGTCGGCGTTGCTTTCTGTAAGGCAGCTCTGAAGGGTGCGAGCCTGAACGTATACATTAATACAAAGTCTATGGCCGACAAGGAGCTGGCGGCAGAGCTGAACGCAAAGTGTGATGCTATGCTGGAGAAGTACACCGTGAAGGCAGATGAGATTTTTGACAGCGTGCTTGGCAGATTAAGATAGCACGGAGAGGAGAACAAATGGCAAAACAGTTATTAGGCAAAGAAGTAACCGCTGCTTTGAATGAGCGCATTAAAGCAAATGTGGCTGCATGCCAAGAGAAGGGTGTGAACCCGACGCTTGGAATCATCCGCGTTGGTGAGAACCCGAGCGATATTTCTTATGAGAAGGGCGCTACAAAGCGTTGTGAGACACTGGGCGTTGCCTGCGAGAAGATCCTTCTTCCGGAGGATGTTTCACAGGAAGAGCTGCTGGCAGTGATCGATCGTGTGAATAAGGATAAAAATATTCACGGAGTTCTGTTATTCCGTCCGCTGCCGAAGCATCTGGATCAGGCAGTCATCGAGAATGCACTGGATCCTGCAAAGGACGTGGACTGCATGACCGACGGTTCTATGTCCGGCGTATTTACCGGCAAGAAGATCGGTTTCCCGCCGTGTACACCGCAGGCATGCATGGAGATTCTGGATCACTACGGAATCGACTGCACAGGGAAGAAGGCAGTTGTCATCGGCAGAAGTCTGGTTGTCGGCAAGCCGGCAGCTATGATGCTGATCAAGAAGAATGCAACCGTAACCGTATGCCATACCAGAACGGTAGATATGCCGTCTGTATCACGTGAAGCGGATATCATCATCGTAGCAGCAGGACGTGCAGGTGTCGTTGGTGCGGAGTATGTGAAGCCGGGTCAGGTCGTGATCGATGTAGGAATCAACGTGAATGCGGAAGGCAAGCTCTGCGGAGATGTAGATTACGCAGCAGTTGAGCCGATCGTAGATGCGATCACTCCGGTACCGGGCGGCGTTGGAAGCGTTACGACTTCCGTGCTGGTAGGTCATGTAGTAGAAGCTGCCATGCGTACACTGTAAGATCAGGTAAATTTTATAAAATACAATGAGCCACAGGATCGTTCGGGAAGCCGATATCCTGTGGCTTTTTGAATACAGAGCTTCAACTGTCACTTTTACGGACTTGACGCACTGTGCGATTTTCTTATAATAGATGATATGAAGCTGAGTATGGTACGAAAGGAAAGCAATATGAGAAGAATATGGAAGAGGGTAGGCTGTCTGCTTCTTTTTTGTCTGCTGATAGGTTCTATACAGATAAGTGCGGCAGACAAAACAAGCGGGAAATCCACATTGAAGCAGCTCCTGCAGACGGCGCTGCAGCCGGTAGGCTCGACGATGTATGTGTGGGGCGGCGCATGGAATATTCAGGATGTTGCGGCGGGGATGGAGGCAAAGACCATCGGCGTGGGTCCGACATGGAAGGAATACTTCATGCGTCAGACACGACATTATGATTATCGAAAGACACGCTATCAGATCCACAATGGGCTGGATTGTTCGGGATATGTGGGCTGGTGCATTTATAATATCTTAAATACGAAGAATGGTCGAAAGGGCTATGTAATGCCGGCAGAATGGATGGCAGAATATTTTGCCGCATGGGGCTGGGGAGAATACACGGACAAGCGCAAGGTAAAATCGCACCGTCCGGGAGATATTATGAGTTCTTCCGGTCATGTCTATATCGTGGTAGGCGAATGCGCGGACGGAAGCGTGGTACTGATGCATTCCAGTCCTCCGGGAGTGCAGATTTCCGGAACTGCCACACCGCGGGGGAAGGCGAACAGTCAGGCCGTCCGGCTGGCACGCAAATATATGAAAAAGTATTTTCCGAAATGGTATAAAAAATATCCGGAAAATGCACGCGGCGTTGGATATTTAAGAGACTATCACCGGATGCGTTGGGATCTGTCCGGAAAAACGATCATGACAGATCCGGACGGATACCGCAATATGTCCGCCAAGCAGGTATTAAAAGACCTATTTGCGGGAAAATGATGAGCGAAAGGATGTTATTTATGAAGAAGCACGTGATTCGAGGCATTCTGGGTGGGTTAGGAGTATTTCTGTTGGCAGCTGGCATCCGACAGGGAGAATACGCGGTGACTATGAACAAAGCTGTTCGCATCTGTCTGGAGTGTATCGGTATTGGTTAGAGATTATAAACGAAGACTGATTCAGCTTGCCAGCGCGTTACTTTATAATGCAAATCTGAAGGGCTTTGCAAACGGAGCCATATATCAGGGAGAGAGTAAGGGACTCTGCGTGCCCGGACTTAACTGTTATTCCTGCCCCGGAGCTGTGGCCTCCTGTCCTCTGGGCAGTCTGCAAAATGCCCTAAGCAGCATAAGCTATCGATGGCCCATGTATATTCTGGGGGCGTTACTGCTTTTCGGACTGTTACTGGGGCGTATCGTCTGCGGATTTTTATGTCCCTTCGGACTGATTCAGGAGCTGATCTACAAGATACCGACTCCAAAGATCAGGAAAAACAGGACGACGCGGATACTGTCACGGATAAAATATGTGATATTGGCGATATTTGTAGTGTATTTGCCCCTTTTCTTCGGGATACGGAGCGGATATCCGCTGCCGGCCTTCTGCAAATATATTTGTCCTGCCGGAACACTGGAGGGCGGGATTCCTCTGGTAGCATCGGATGCGTCGCTGCAGGCATTGACGGGAACACTGTTTTCATGGAAGGTATGTCTGATGCTCCTTTGCCTGATCAGCATGGTGTTCCTGTATCGAAGCTTCTGCAGATTTCTCTGTCCATTAGGAGCGATCTACTCCTTATTTGCGAAGCTCAGTATTTTGGGGATCACGGTGGACAATGCGAAATGCACGCATTGCGGCCGGTGTGTCGAATTTTGTAAGATGGATGTGAAAATACCCGGGGACGGAGAGTGCATTCAATGCGGGGAATGTAGGAAAACATGTCACACAGATGCAATTATATGGAAATCTAATGGTATCCTCCCCGCCCATGCAGCATGTAAAAAACATTCAAATCCTAAAAAATCATAAATACTAAACAAACGAAATAGAAAATAAAATAAAAACATAAAATAGACACATTAAAAAGGTAATATAAAATAATACATGATTTCATAGGAAATAAGTTCAGGGGGTGTAAAGTATAAATATGATGAGAAATAATACGAAATGGTTATTGTGTTTGGCGATGCTCAGTATGGCGCTGCTCACAGGCTGCAGTGCAAAAAAAGATACGCAGAAGGAGACAGAAATCACAGATGCAATTGACGCAACAGAAGAGACGGCGGGCGAGACAACGCTGACAGAAGAGACATCGTCAGTACAGACGACGGACGCGAATGATTCGGAAAATGCAGAAGAGACGAAGGTTCATGTGAAGGTGCCGGATTTTGAAATGACGCTTCTGACAGGTGAGACTGTACATTTTTCGGATTATGAAGGGAAAAAGATACTGCTGAACTTCTGGGCGACTTGGTGTGGCCCCTGCGTGGGCGAGATGCCGGCTCTGGAGCAGCTGGCGCAGGAATATTCGGAGGAGCTGGTGATTCTGGCGGTGAACTGTGCAGAGGATCAGGGAACGGTTTCCCAATTTATAGAAAAGAACGGATATACCTTCCCGGTAGTCATGGATAACGAGGAAAAGATTCAGGCGGTATTTGGAGGAATCAGCTCCATTCCGGTGACCGCGATCATCGACGAGGAGGGCTATCTCGTTGATGCCAGCACGGGAGCACAGGATGCTGACACCATGTATAAAAAATATAAAGAGATGCTAGAATTGCCATAGTAAAATATAGATAAATTGTTTTAGAAAAGGAACATAAAATAAAGTGTTCATAAAAGGTTGACGATATATAATTGAAAATGATAAGATTATTGGGTAATAAATGTTTATAGGATATAGAATGTAAAAGGGAGCGGGTATATATTTTAGTTATGAAAAAGAATACAACGCATGTGTTTCTGGTAGGTTCAAAAAGTATAGGAGCATATGGCGGTTATGAGACATTTGTAAAAAAATTAACAGAATACCATGAAGATAAAAAGTTGATTCAATATCATGTTGCATGTAAAGCAAATGGTGACGGGTATATGGATGAGGTAAAAATAGAGGGTGTAAAACAAATATCAGATAAAGAATTCATATATCATAATGCCCGTTGTTTTAAAATATTTGTTCCCCAAATTGGTTCAGCACAGGCAATTTATTATGACATGAAGGCATTGCAGGAGTGTTGCAGATATATAAAAAAACATAATATTTCGCAACCTATCATTTATATATTAGCTTGTCGG
>JAUNCG010000034.1:0-1492 GCA_030526715.1 Eubacteriales bacterium | reverse complement strand
TTGCACCATATTTTTATAGAAAAATCCATAAGTTTGGTGGAAAAGTATTTATAAATCCGGATGGACATGAATGGATGCGTGCAAAATGGTCTATGCCAGTTAGAAAATATTGGAAGATATCAGAGCAGATGATGGTTAAATACTCAGATTTAACAATTTGTGATTCTATAAATATTGAGGACTATATTCATAAAAGTTACGATAGAAAAAAAGCAAAAGATAATCCGAAAACAGTTTATATCGCATATGGAGCTGAGAATAGAAAAAGTATACTCTCTGATGATGATCCACAGTTAATGGAATGGTATAGACGAAATGAGTTAGAACCTAAAAAATACTATCTTGTAGTTGGACGATTTGTACCGGAAAACAATTATGATATCATGATTAGAGAATTTATGAAGAGTAAGTCAAAAAAAAATTTTGTTATTATTACAAATGTAAATAAAAAATATTTGGAAGAGCTAGAACATAAACTCCATTTTAAGAACGATAGAAGAATTAAATTTGTTGGAACAATGTATGATCAGGAAATGCTGATGAAAATAAGGGAAAATGCATATGGATATTTCCATGGACATGAGGTAGGTGGCACTAATCCCTCTCTTTTGGAGGCACTTAGTTCAACAGATCTGAATTTACTACTTGACACGGGATTTAGCAGAGAAGTGGCGGGAGATAGTGCTTTATATTGGACAAAGACAGACAATAACCTTAGAAAATTGATCGAAAGATGTGAATATATGAGCCAAACTGAAATTATAAAATTGGGTGAAAAAGCAAAAAAAAGAATTGAAGAGGCATATAGTTGGGAGTATATATGTAATGAATATGAGAAAGTCTTTATTGAAAGCAAAGCATGAATGTGTAACAGCATATTGGGGGCTGCTGAATGGATAAGCAAAAAACGGATAAGATAAACGCATTGATTGTTGATTTTAAAGCACCGGATAATTGGGATTTTCTTTCTGGTCTGGAGCAAAGCACAAATGAAAAATGGAAGACTATTGAAGAGTTAAATACCTTGAATTTCGGCAGCATGTTTAAGAAAATCATCAGATACGGAAAGTATTTCATAGTTCCTTTTAAGATTCTCCTAAAAAAAGATCAGTATAAGCATGTGCTGACATGGCAACAGTTTTACGGTTTAATCCTAGCGTTTTATTTTAAAATATTTCGTGTAGATAATGCTCCGCAGATAACAGTCATGTCTTTTATTTATAAACCAAAATGTTCCATGATTGGGAAAATCTATGGGAGGTTTATGAAGTATATCGTTACATCATGCAATATTAAACAGTATATCATTTATTCCAAGAATGAAAAAGAGTATTATGCTGATCTGTTTCAAGTATCGCAGGAATTATTTGTTCCGATTACTTTGGGAATAGATGACTCCACAGGACGTATTTCGCCTCGTGAGAAAGGTGAATATTTTTTCACCGCAGGAAGAAGCAATCGCGATTATATGTTTTTGATAGATCACTGGAAA
>JAUNCG010000097.1 GCA_030526715.1 Eubacteriales bacterium | reverse complement strand
GGCGCAGCCCAGTATTTTCAAGGGTTACGCCGATTTTGCTTCCAAACTTGAGATAATATAGAATGGAAAAAATTGCAATACATATTTTGAAATTGCCGTGGAATACTGGAAAATGTAACTGAAAATTGATACTTTAGGAGGTTGAATCATGGCAAAAAGTAAAAATATGCAGAACAAGGATACGATGACGAGCAGCAACAGTTATGGAAATAATTCTATGAATTCCGGATATGGCAGCAATTCCGCAAGCTCCGGCTACGGCAGCAATGCTACTAATTCTTCACAGGATTGCGGAAAAAATCGGGCACAGAATACGCACGGAAAGAGTAGTTCTTCAAAGAACACGTATACCACAGATGAGAATTCTTATAACTGCAGATAAGAAGGATATCCCGGACATGGCAAGAGCTGTGTCCGGATTTCATTTTGGATGAAGGAATATGGATCATATGTAATTACGGCAACGGTACATGTTGGGCCATGGAGGATTCACGGATTTCCATCAAACAGAATATGATATAGTGCGGGAGAGTGATGGTATGAGATTTGAAATGGTAGCTCCGGGAGAATTGGAATCCTTTCTGGAAAAGCCGGATGTGATGCTGATTGATCTTCGCACATCGCAAGAGTTTACAAAAATGCATATTAAAACCGCTGTAAATATTCCCTTCCATGAGTTGAACAGCGCTTTGCTGCCGATGGATGCAACATTGCTTCTGTACTGTGAACGGGGCGGCCTGAGTCTGAATGCTGCGCGGGAGCTTGCCGGGATAGGATATCGGGTGCTTTCTTTGGCGGGAGGGATCCACATGTGTCCTCGGAAAATGCTGGTGGGATATTGACAGAACATTGAGAAAACCCTTAATATAGGTAATGCAGTAAAGAAGGAACAGGCGGAATACGAGAACAGAATCTGTAGACTGCCGAACTAACAATAATACGTATGGAGGAACCATATGAAAATGATGGAACTGATCGCACCCTGCCACTTTGGTCTGGAGGCTGTGCTGAAACGCGAAATACTTGATCTCGGATATGAGATCAGTAAGGTCGAGGATGGCAGGGTGACGTTTTTTGGAGATCCACAGGCGATCTGTGACGCAAATATTTTTCTGCGCACCGCAGAACGAATTCTGCTGAAGGTAGGAACTGTCCGCGCGCAGACCTTTGACGAGCTGTTTGAGGGAACTAAGGCTTTGCCATGGGAGGAGTATATTCCGAAGGACGGAAAATTCTGGGTGACAAAGGCTACTTCTATTAAGAGTAAGTTGTTTAGTCCGACTGATATCCAGTCAATTATGAAAAAGGCCATGGTGGAGCGTTTGAAGACGGTATACGCGCAGGATTGGTTTGAAGAATCCGGGGCTGCTTTTCCGGTGCGGGTGACATTTATGAAGGATGAAGCGCTGATTGGAATTGATACCTCCGGAAATTCTCTTCACAAGCGTGGATATCGAAAGCTGACCAGCAAAGCGCCGATCACGGAGACGCTGGCTGCGGCGCTGATTATGCTTACTCCGTGGAACCGGGATCGCATTCTGGTGGATCCGTTCTGCGGGAGCGGTACATTTCCTATAGAGGCAGCTATGATGGCGGCAAATATTGCACCGGGTATGAACCGCGAATTTATTGCAGAGCAGTGGAGACATCTGATACCGAAGCAATGCTGGTATGATGCGCTGGATGAAGCACGAGAGATGGTGGATGATCAGATCGAGGTAGATATTCAGGGCTATGATATTGACGGAAATATTGTCCGGTCTGCGCGGGAGAATGCGAGACTTGCCGGAGTGGATCACCTGATTCATTTTCAACAGAGACCGGTAAGCGAGCTGCGTCATCCGAAGAAATACGGTTTTGTGATCACAAATCCTCCCTATGGAGAGCGAATCGAAGAAAAAGCAAATTTGCCAAAGCTCTATCGGGAAATCGGAAAGAGCTTTGAAGGACTGGACAGCTGGTCGGAGTATTTAATCACGGCATATGAGGATGCGGAAAAATACATAGGAAAAAAGGCAGATCGCAATCGTAAGATATATAACGGTATGATGAAGACCTATTTCTATCAATTTCTGGGGCCGCGTCCGCCGAGAGCTAAGAGGTCGGGTGAGTAGGTTGATAAAAAAGCTGGAAAGCCTGCTGTCGCTGATCCTTATCGTTTGTCTTGGAATGCTCGCGCGAAATATATCGGAAAGCGTTAGAGAGCTGCAGGACGCCCAAAGAGCTGCACAGATCGAACGGCAGAGTGCAGAAGCAGCAGAATTACTGCCGAAATATGATGCCCGTCTATCCGGAAAAATGACGACTATAAAGGATCAGGGAGGGCTTGGGACCTGCTGGGCGGTGGCAGCTTCCTCTGCATTGGAGGCAAGCCTGCTGCCGGAAGAGCAGATTGTCTTTTCGGCGGATCATATTTCCATGAGGAATTCCTTTGCCAAGGAACAGAGCGACGGTGGCGGGTATGCGATGGTGATGGCTTATCTGACCGCATGGCAGGGACCGATCGCGGAGGAGGCGGATCCGTACGGGGATGGTACATCCCCGGAAGGACTGGCGCCGGTGAAGCATGTGCAGGAGATTCATATGTATCAGAACCGTGATATTGCGGGAATCAAACGTGCAGTGGTTCAGTACGGTGCGGTACAGTCTGCCCTTTATATGGATCTGCAGAGTGCCAATGCAAAGTCTCCGTATTATGAGAAGCGAATGGCGTCCTATTGCTACGACGGGCGAGAAGCTGTCAATCATGATGTGCTGATCATAGGCTGGGATGATGATTACCCTGCAGAATATTTTGCGCGACCGGTTGTGCAAAACGGCGCTTTTATTTGCCAGAACAGCTGGGGGACAGATTTTGGAGAAGACGGTATATTTTATGTTTCCTACGAGGATGCACATATCGGTGATACGGCAATAGGTTACGCAGCGGTAGAGCCTGCGGATAATTATGGACATATTTACCAGAGCGATCTGTGCGGCTGGATCGGTCAGCTTGGCTATGGAGGCAGTGAGAGTTACTTCGCGAATACATTTACGTCCGGGGGAGAAGAACTTCTTCAGGCAGTTGGTTTTTATGCAACCGGAAAAAATACCGCGTATAAAATCTATGTTTTGGAGGGAAGGACAGAACCTGAGAATATGCTGTTGGAAAAACCGCTGGCACAGGGAACACTGGAAGCCATCGGATATTATACGATTCCTCTGACACAGGAGGTGGAACTTCAGAGCACAGAACCATATACGGTAGTAGTATATATAGATACGCCGGACAGTGAGCTTCCGGTGGCGGTGGAGTATATGAGAGACGAATTTACAAAAACAGTTGATATTTTAGACGGCTCGGGTTATATTAGCCATAATGGGGTTGTTTGGGTAGATACCGAGGAAGAGCATAATTGTAACGTATGCCTGAAGGCGTATACATCGGACCGCCATGGAATGTGAGAGGTGAATTGTGGAACAAAAGATAATTTTTGCAACGGGCAATCAGAATAAGATGCGTGAGATCCATATGATTCTGGATGCTCCCGGACTTCGGATTTTGTCAATGAAAGAAGCCGGGATCATTGCGGATATCACAGAAGACGGAACATCATTTCAGGAAAATGCGGCGATCAAAGCGAAAGCGGTGCATGAATTTGCTCCGGAGGCGATCGTGCTTGCGGATGATTCCGGTCTGGTGATCGATGCCCTGAATGGAGAACCCGGGATTTATTCCGCCCGTTATATGGGAGAAGATACATCCTACGATATTAAAAACAGCAATCTGCTTGAGAGAATGCAGGGGGTGCCTGAGGAAGAGCGTACCGCCCGTTTTGTCTGTGCAGTAGCGGCAGCGCTGCCTGACGGTCGTGTGCTGACCTGTGAAGGAACCATGGAGGGAACAATAGCGCATAAGATCGCCGGAGAGAATGGCTTTGGATATGATCCGATTTTCTGGCTTCCGGAGTGTCATCAGACCTCTGCGGAGATATCACCGGAGAAGAAAAATGAGCTGAGCCATCGCGGAAAAGCGCTTCGCGCAATGAGAGAGTTGCTGAATAAGGTACTTTTTGAGGAGAATCAGAGATGAGAATTTTGATCATAAGTGATACTCACCGCAGGGATGAGAATCTGGATCGTGTATTGAAAAAGGAAGGGAAGTTTGATCGCCTGATCCATCTGGGAGATGTGGAAGGCAGTCAGAATTACATAATTGAAAAAGCGGGATGTCCGGTTGAGATCATCAGTGGAAATAATGATTTCCTTGGAGATCTGCCGAAGGAAAAAGAGATCATGTTGGGTGGTCTGAAGGTGTTGCTGACTCATGGACATTATTATTATGTATCGTTGGATACAAAAATGCTCCGGAGAGAGGCGAAGGCGCGCGGATTTGATATCGCCATGTACGGGCATACCCATCGCCCGAGAGTAGACGAAGGAGACGGTGTGACACTGGTGAATCCCGGTAGTTTGTCCTATCCCCGTCAGGAGGGGCGTAAGCCGAGTTATATCATTATGACTCTGGATGAGAATGACAAGGTGACATACGAGATCAAGTATCTGGATTAAGACAAAAGAGCCTGTGTATGCGGATCTTTGAGGGATGATAAAATCATTTTGCAAAAAAATTAAAAAAATAAAAAAAAGTAGTTGACTTTTCCAAACGCCTATAATATAATTGCAAATGCGTCAAACAAAGGTCTGCAGCGCAGAGCAAATCGGGGTGTGGCTCAGCTTGGCTAGAGCGCCTGGTTTGGGACCAGGAGGTCGCAGGTTCGAATCCTGTCACCCCGA
>JAUNCG010000033.1 GCA_030526715.1 Eubacteriales bacterium | reverse complement strand
TATAAAAACAGACATGAGGAAACTCCCTCCCCATGTCCGTTTATATTCCGTTTAGAATCTAAAATCACGCATTCCATGCTCGATTTCTTCCAGATGATGCTTTGCGATCTCCTTCGTTTTCTCACGCGGTACCTTCTCGATCTCACGTTTGATCAGCTCTTCTCCGATCCTTCTGGTATCTTCAGAAGCGTAGTCCATCAGATATTCCTTCAATGTCATCAATGCATTCGGATGACAACAGTTCTGGATCTGTCCGCTCTTACAAAGGCTCATAAAACGATCTCCGGTGCGCCCCTCCCGGTAGCATGCCGTGCAGAAGCTCGGGATATATCCCAGACGCATGAGCCAGTTTACCACCTCGTCGAGCGATCGCTGATCACTCACATCGAACTGTGCGGAGCTTTCCTCCTCCGGCTCCTTCTCCACATAGCCACCCACGCTGGTTCTCGAGCCGCCACTGATCTGAGAGACGCCGAGATGCAGCACCCGTTCACGACAGGCCTGACTCTCTCTGGTGGATACGATCATACCGGTATACGGCACTGCCACACGGATACATGCCACGATCTTCGCAAAGATATCGTCGCTGATGCCATTGTCAAAGCTGTCCGCATCGATATCGTCCGCATGACGGATACGCGGGACACTGATGGTATGCGGTCCGACTCCATGTACCGCCTCCAGATGCTCTGCATGCATCAAAAGTCCCGCAAACTCATAGCGATACAGCTCCAACCCAAAGAGCACTCCGATGCCGACATCATCTATGCCGCCCTCCATGGCACGATCCATCGCCTCTGTATGATATGCATAATCATGCTTCGGACCTGCCGGATGCAGTCTTTCATAGCTTTCCTTATGGTATGTCTCCTGAAATAAAATATAGGTACCGATGCCTGCCTCTTTCAGCTTGCGATAATTCTCCACTGTAGTCGCCGCGATGTTCACATTCACACGACGGATCGCCCCGTTTTTATGCTTGATACTGTAAATCGTCTTAATGGATTCCAGAATATATTCGATCGGATTATTCTTCGGATCCTCACCAGCCTCCAATGCCAGACGTTTGTGTCCCATATCCTGCAGCGCGATCACCTCATTGCGGATCTCCTCCTGCGTCAGCTTCTTACGGGCAATATGCTTATTCTGTCGATGGTACGGACAGTATACACAGCTGTTGATGCAATAGTTAGACAGATACAGCGGCGCAAACATTACAATGCGGTTTCCATAGAAATCTTTCTTGATCTGCTCTGCGAGCTCGTATATCTGTTGATTCTTATCCTCCAGTTCGCAATCGAGAAGGACGGCCGCCTCCCGATGGGAAAGACCCTTTCTCTCCTTCGCTTTCTCAATGATCGACTGGATCAGTTCTGCATTATTCTTGTTCTCTTCGGCATAGCGTAATGTGTCGAGGATTTCTTCGTGGCTGATGAATTCATCCGCCACCAGTGATTTTGGGTTGTACATGCCATTTTTCCTCTTTTCTTTATTTTATAAACATCTGATTTTACTTGATGTTTGCTTTTGGAAATGCCATACGGATGCTTCCCGGATTGAGCAGCAGTCCTTTTACTTCCTTACCCATCATGGCCGGAAGTCTGTCATAAGGAACATTGAGTCCTTTCATCTTCCCATCCTGATTCATCTTCTTAAACTCCACAAGATCTGTGCAGATCGGCTGATACATATCGCCGTTCTTCATCTTCATATACGGAATCTGAATATTCTGCGGGGTAATCTTCTCTTCTCCCTCCGGAAGGATGACCGGCAGAATAAACTTGCCGCGACGGAAGTTCACCAGCATCTCCTCCTCCAACTCCTTCAGCGCCTCCTGAGACGCCTCTGAGCGTGTCACCTTGCCATCTTCCCCTTTCTCCAGCGGCTTTCTCAGCTCCTGTGCAAAATATGCGCACGTCAAAACCAGCGCTGAATTCACGATCGGGCGTTTTTCCTCCGGAAGCTCGGATACATCCGGCTGTTTCACCAGCTTATCCAGATCAAGATTCATGGTATTGCCGCTACGATCGATCACAAGCTCATTCACGCCCATATTGAACAGGCTCAGATAAAACTTCAGAAAATCCTTATTTTCAAACTTCACCAGCATCAGCGCATTCTTCTCTTTTGCCTGATCTGCCGCCACCTTCTTAGCCAGCGCTTCGATCGTGAAGATCCAGATCTGATCGTTGCAGGTCTCAGGATCACAATATACATACGGAAGGCTGGTCGCTCTGGAAAATGCGACAAACATCTCCGGCATACTCTGCAGTCTGCGCATCACCAGATGTCTGAAAAACTCCTCACGCTTTGTGAAGAAAAACTTCATTTTCTCATCTTCCGGATTCTTACCTATCATATTATTCGCTGAATTACGGAGAATGATCATCTCCTCCGTGGTCAGTTCCTCATAATTCTTTTCTTCAAAATCCCCTGCTGTCAACATCTTCAGCAGAGCTTCCTGTCTTTCCTTAGTCATGTACTCTTCCTCTCCGTCTCTATGAATTCTTGTAAATCCGGGAAAAGTCCTAGGCTTCTTTTCAGAATACCATTCATGTATGCAATCGCCGTTCCATAGTTCGTCATAGGCACATTCGCGTCCACTGCGCACTGCATACGATATCGCATTTCCCTCTCTGTAATCATACAGCCTCCGCAATGAATAATCAAGCGATACCGTTCAAAATCCTCCGGGAATTCCGTACCCGAAGTAAACTCCGTATGAAGCTTCTTTCCGGTAAATTCTCCCAGCCAGCGCGGAAGCTTGACCGTCCCGATATCCTCACACTGGCGATGATGAGTGCATCCCTCACTGATCAGTACCGTATCGCCATCCTGAAGCTGGCCGATCATGGCCGCTCCACGTACTGCTGTCTCCAGAATTCCTTTGTATCTGGCCATCAATATGGAAAACGAGGTCAGTGGAATATCCGCAGACGTCTCCGCAGCCACACGCTTAAACGCCTGACTGTCCGTGATCACCAGCGCCGGCTTCGTCCCAAGGCGGTCAAGCGTCTTTGTCAGCTCGGTCTCACGAATCACTATGGAAGCAGCTCCCGCCTCCAGAAGATCCCGGATCACCTGCTGCTGCGGCAGGATCAGCCGCCCCTTAGGCGCGGCTGAATCGATCGGAGTCACCAGTACCACAAAATCATTGGGCTGTACAAGGTCGCCTGCCAGACGCCTCCCCACGCTATCGTCCTGATGCAGCGCCGCGATCCTCTCCTTCAGCTCATATATGTTTGTCTTATGCAGCGCACTGACATGCATCACATGACTGCGCAGCTCTCTCTGAGACGCTTCGCCCTCTGTTTTCTTTTCCTCTTCCCTCTGCCGGTTTGTGATCAGATCACATTTATTATATACCAGAAGATATGGTATCTGTTTTTTCTCAAATAATCCCACCAGCTCGGATTCTACGCTGCCCATTCCGGACACGGCATCTATCACCAGAATCGCCACATCTGTCTTGTTGAGCACCTGCTTTGTCTTTTTTACACGCAGTTCTCCAAGGCTGCCCTCGTCATCATATCCCGGGGTATCAATAATCATCACAGGACCCATAGGTAACAGCTCCATGGTCTTGTATACCGGATCTGTCGTCGTCCCCTTCGTCTCTGATACCACAGCAAGCTCCTGTCCCGTGACTGCATTCACCAGACTGGACTTCCCCGCATTTCTCCTTCCGAAAAAACCAATATGAATACGATTCGCTGCCGGCGTCTGATTCATGAACTTACCTCCATGTTATGAAAATTTCAAAAAAATAAAACATTTTCAAAAAAACTGTTGACAAACTCGATAATCCGAGTTATTATCTTATCTGTTCGATACGAACATGTGCGCTTAGCTCAGCTGGATAGAGCGTTTGGCTACGGACCAAAAGGTCGGGGGTTCGAATCCTCTAGCGCACGTTTTTATTTAATCGGAAGTCTTATATTTACAGACTTCCGATTTTTTTCGTTTTAAGAAAATACCGGATGATTCTGTACGAAGTTCCCTATCTGATTTCGTGCCATACTTTCTTTATTCTGACACCGAACCCATTGCCTAGTATACCACTATTTTCGTAATAAGCCAACATATTTTTGATTATTTTATCCAACATTTTTCGATAATCGATATTTGAATTGTGCATTTTTAATATTAAGGAATTAAGTATTTTTGTTGATGAGTCTGGTGATTTTGGAGAATATGATTACAGGGTACCTTATTATATTATTTGAATTGTGAAAATTTTTATATTGAGAAAAAGCATTTGGAAAACGAAGTTGATATGGCTGGAAAACTCAGTAAAGAACTATCACGATTTATTCGTGAACATATGAACTAATTCTGATGAATTTTGTGGTGACAATCTACATTTTTGTGAAGCAGATGCATTTATATCGTATATTAAGCGTGACCAACAAATGAAACCCGAACTATCTTACGCAAAAAGGCTCGGAATCATCCGAACCTTTAAGCTTGTAAGCCTCGTTTGAAAAGTCAGCTCTTCAATGTCATAATCTTCTTATAATCCAACGGGATAATCTTTTTAAATTTTGTAAGATTTTGCTCAAAGTCATGCAGGATCTGTTCTGCCTTGCGGGAATTGGTGTACTCATAATGTTTTTCAAGAAGGTGCTTTAATTCTTCGATATCAGGCTTAAGCTCCACTGCCTCCATGGATACCATTCCCTTATTCAGATTACGATATAATCGATTGTTCTCGTCATACACATAGGCGATTCCTCCGCTCATTCCTGCCGCAAAGTTTTTGCCTGTCGGTCCGAGGATCACAGCCACCCCTCCGGTCATATATTCCAGTCCATGTTCACCAATACCTTCCACCACTGCCCGGGCTCCGGAATTGCGCACGCAAAAACGCTCACCGGCCATCCCCGCAATGTATGCCTCTCCTGCGGTCGCTCCGTAAAGCGCCACATTTCCCACAATGATGTTATTTTCGGGATCGTAGCCTGCGTTTCCCGGCGCATGAAGAATCAGCTTTCCTCCGGAAAGCCCTTTTCCAAAATAATCATTGCTGTCGCCTGACAACTGCAGCGTCAGACCGGCAGGGAGAAACGCGCCAAAGCTTTGTCCGCCGGAGCCTGTCCCGCGGATGACGATCGTATCCTCCGCAAGCCCGTCCCTGTGCTGTCTTGTGATCTCCGCTCCGATCAGAGTTCCAAAGGTTCTGTCTGTATTTGTAAGCTGTACAGATAATTCCGCATGCTTTCCGGTGCGGATCGCAGAAGCAAGCGCTTTGCTCTTTTTCATCAGGCATTCATCCTGTGTACTATCCAGTCCGAAATCACAGGTCTGCTTTTGCTCATATGCCTGTACCTGTCCACCCCCGGCTCCCAGTATCCGATCCAGAGAAATGCGGCTGCGGATACCTTCCAGATGCTCTCTCTTTCGAAGCAGATCGGTGCGTCCAACCAGCTCATCCACACTTCTGACACCCAGCTTTGCCATATACTCTCTCAGCTCTTCTGCGATAAACCGCATGAAATTCTCCACATATTCCGGTTTGCCTCTAAAGCGCTTTCTTAACTCCGGATTCTGTGTAGCGATTCCCATCGGACAGGTATCCTGATCGCACACGCGCATCATCACGCAGCCCAGTGTTACCAGAGGCGCAGTGGCAAAGCCAAATTCCTCTGCACCCAGAATCGCCGCAATCGCAACGTCCCTGCCGCTCATCAGCTTTCCATCCGTCTCAATGATCACGTGATCTCTCAGACCGTTCCTAAGCAGCGTCTGATGGGTCTCGGCAAGCCCCAGCTCCCACGGCAAGCCCGCATTGTGAATAGAGCTGACCGGAGCAGCTCCGGTGCCTCCGTCATATCCCGAGATCAGAATCACACCGGCTCCGGCCTTTGCCACGCCCGCCGCAATCGTGCCTACACCAGCTTCCGATACCAGCTTCACAGAAATCTGTGCATTCTTATTCGCGTTCTTCAAATCATAGATCAGCTGCGCCAGATCCTCGATCGAATATATATCATGATGCGGCGGTGGCGAGATCAGACTTACGCCCGGTGTAGAATGTCTGGTTTTTGCAATCCACGGATACACCTTTTTCCCCGGCAAATGTCCGCCCTCGCCCGGCTTTGCACCCTGTGCCAGCTTGATCTGGATCTCTTTTGCGCTGAGCAGATACTTGCTCGTCACACCAAAGCGGGCACTGGCCACCTGCTTGATGGCAGAGCTCCTGTCACACTTCGTCCCTGCGCTGGCAATACGTTCATCACTTTCTCCACCCTCACCGCAATTTGACTTTCCGTGCAGATGATTCATAGCGATTGCAAGCGTCTCATGTGCTTCTTCAGAAATAGAGCCGTAGGACATGGCTCCCGTCTTAAAACGCCTCACGATATGCGCAACACACTCCACCTCGTCAATAGCCACTCCCTGTTCCGGAAACCTGAAATCCATCAGGCTGCGGATATATCCCGTCTGCTCCTCATCTACCATTTCTGTGTATTTCTTAAACTTCTCATAGCTCCCCTCCTTCGCCGCCATCTGAAGCATATGGATCGTTGCCGGATTGTAGCGATGATGCTCACCGGCTGCCCGCAATTTATGTCTTCCGATCGAATCCAGTGTCACCTCTGCTTCCAGCCCCAACGGATCGAATGCCTTGGAATGCTGCGCATCTGTCTGCATCGCAATATCCTCCAGCGTTAATCCGCCAATTCTCGATACCGTTCCCGGAAAGTATCGATCGATCACACTTTTAGCGATCCCAAGTGCTTCAAAAATCCTGCTTCCCTGATAAGATTGTATCGTAGAAATCCCCATCTTGGATGCTATTTTTACAATTCCGTTCAAAATAGCTCTGTCATAATCTGCACATGCCGCATAGTAGTCCTTCTCCAGATCTCCATCTTCCACAAGCTCTGCAATCGAAGCGTGCGCAAGATACGGGTTGATCGCACTCGCACCGTAGCCTAGCAGCGTTGCAAAATCATGGACTCCCCGCGGCTCTGCTGATTCCAGTATCAAAGACATGGCCATACACTTTTTAGTATCTACCAGATGACTGTGTACTGCCGCCACTCCAAGCAGAGACGGAATCGCCACATGATACTCATCGACTCCCCGATCTGACAGAATCAGAATATTCGCACCATCTCTGTATGCCCGATCTACCTGAATAAACAGATGCCTGATCGCACGCTCCAGTGAGCTGCTTTTATAATAGCACAGCGAAACTACCGCTACCTTCAGCCCCTCCTGTGTCATATTTCTGATCTTCAGAAGATCCAGATCTGACAGAATCGGATTCGATACCCGCAAAACTCTGCAGTTTTCCGCATTTGCGGATAATAAATTACCGTTCTTTCCCACATAGACCGTAGTTGCCGTAACGATCTTCTCACGCTCCGCATCGATCGGAGGATTGGTCACCTGCGCAAACAATTGCTTGAAGTATCGGAATAACGGCTGATTCTCCCGGGATAATACCGCAATCGGCGTGTCGATCCCCATCGATCCGATCGGTTCCTTTCCGTCCCGTGCCATTTTACAGATATCCTCCCGGCAGTCTTCCTGCGTATAGCCAAAGGCTTTTTGCAGCCGGGTCAGCTCCTGCTTCGTGTACGCCGTTATCCTTTTATTCGGAATCTTCAGATCCGACAGCTTGGTCAGGTTCATCTCCAGCCATTCCCCGTAGGGACTTTGACTGGCGTAGATTGCCTTTAATTCCTTATCAGAATACACTTTTTTCTTTTTCATATCCACCAGAAGCATCTTGCCCGGATGCAGCCGTTCCTTTTGGAGAATATGCTCTTCCGGTAATGGCAGTACGCCCACCTCGGAGGACAGAATCAGCCTCCCGTCATCCATTACATAATATCTGGAGGGACGCAGTCCGTTTCTGTCGAGGATCGCTCCCATGACGTCTCCGTCCGAAAACAGTATGGCGGCCGGTCCATCCCACGGCTCCTGCATGGTGGCATAATACTGATAGAAATCCCGTTCCTCCTGCGATATGGTATCGTTATTCTCCCACGGTTCCGGAATCAGCACCATAGCCGCCAGCGCCATATCCATTCCACTCATAGTCATAAATTCCAGTGCATTATCCAGCATAGCCGAATCTGACCCTTCTGCCGATATGATCGGAAGCACCTCCTCCAACTCCTCCTCGGTAAAGCAGCTTGTTGCAACCGTCTCTTCTCTGGCGATCATCTTATCCACATTTCCCTTGATCGTATTGATTTCTCCGTTATGTACAATCAGACGATTCGGATGTGCCCGCAGCCAGCTTGGATTCGTGTTGGTGGAAAATCTGGAATGTACCAAGGCTATCGCTGATTCATAGCTGTCATCCTGCAGATCCTCAAAAAAGATCCGCAGCTGCTTCACAAGAAACATCCCTTTATACACAATTGTACGGCAGGATAGGGACGGGACATAGGAGCTCTCATTGCTCTGTTCAAATATTCTTCTCACAATATACAGCTTCCGGTCAAATGCCAGATCTTCCGTAAGCTCTGACGGTCTCTGCACGAAAGCCTGATAGATCTCGGGCTTGCTGGCCAGCGCTTTTTCTCCAAGCACTTTTTCATTCGTTGCAACGAGTCTCCAGCCAAGGAACGTCAGTCCTTCCTTCTTCACGATGATCTCAAACAGCTTTTTCGCCTGATTGCACTTTCGTTCATCCCTCGGAAAGAAAAACATCCCCACTGCGTAGCTGCGCTCTTCACCGATCGTGATACCTAGCTTTGGACATATTTTTTTAAAAAATGCATGGGGGATCTGTGTAAGGATACCGACGCCGTCTCCGGTCTCCCCGGTCGCATCCTTTCCTGCGCGATGCTCCAGATGTTCTACAATACTCAGCGCATCTGTCACAATGCTGTGGCTTTTTCTGCCATTCCTATCGATAATTGCGCCAATTCCGCAATTATCATGCTCAAATGAGGATTCATAAAGTGTATTTTGCTTCATATTTTCACCTTTCCTGCATCGTTGCTGCCCTATGCATACTCAGATTCCGCTGTTTCCGTAATTTGAGAGTACTCTTGCGGACGGATCATCCACATTGCAGCCCTCCCACGCTTTATTCGGCATCCAGAAATCCACTACCATATGCGCCTGTCCCGGATAATACTGTTCAAACAGTTCGCGGTACAGTAAGGACTCCTTCGTAAACGGTGTTGCAAAGGAATACTTTGTCCTGAGCTTCTCAAACTCCTCGTCGGAATAAAAGGTATTGGCATATGCTTTCAGCTCATCCACCATAGAATGACCGACTGCATCGGAAAATGCCGCTTTCTCTCTCATCAGGATGTCCTTCGGCAAATAATCTCCTTCAAATGCATGGCGCAGCAGATATTTTCCAATGCCGTAGGTGTTCATCTTTTTCTGCGGTGCAATACTCATCACATATTCTACAAAAGAAAGATCTCCGAAGGGTACGCGCGCTTCCAGTGAATTACTGGAAATGCAGCGGTCCGCTCTCAACACATCATACATGTGGATCTCCCGTATTCTTTTCGCCGCCTCCGCCTGAAAGCTATCCGCATCCGGTGCAAAATCGGTATACTTATAGCCAAACAATTCGTCCGATATCTCTCCGGTAAGCAGCACGCGAATGTCTGTCTGTTCATGAATCGCTTTACAGACCAGATACATTCCGATGCTTGCCCGGATCGTTGTGATATCATAAGTGCCGAGCACACGGATCACCTCTGCAAGTGCATGGATCACATCCTCCTTCGTAATGATCACTTCCGTATGAATACTCCCGATATGATCCGCCACCTGCTTCGCATACTTCAGATCGATCGCATCGGTACTCATACCGATCGCAAACGTGCGGATCGGTTTCTTCAGACACTTTGCCGCGATGGCGCACACCAGAGAGCTGTCCAGACCTCCGCTCAGCAAAAATCCGAGAGGCACATCACTGTCCAGTCGTTTCTCCACACCTGCGATTAGTCTTTCCCGAATCTCTCCACAGATGACCTCCAGCGCATCATTCACGATATTCGTAACCTCCGTCATATCGCGGTAGCAGACAAACCTTCCGTCCGCATAGTAATGTCCCGGAGGAAACGGCTTGATCTCATCCACCAGTCCGATCAGGTTCTTAGCCTCACTGGCAAATACTATTCCTTCCTTCTCCTCATTCTGCGTCTTGAATGATCCATAATATAACGGACGTATTCCGATCGGATCTCTGGCCGCTACCAGTGCATTCTTTTTTCCGTCATAAATAATACATGCAAACTCCGCATCCAGCTTTGCGAACATCTCTACTCCGTATCGTTCATAAAGGGGAAGCAGGACTTCACAATCGGATCCGCTTTGAAAAGTATAATCGCTCTCCAACTCCTTTTGCAGTTTTCGAAATCCATAAATCTCCCCATTGCAGACTACATAATTCTCATTTAGCTGAAACGGCTGCATGCCTGCTTCCGTGATTCCCATGATCGACAGGCGCTCAAAGCCCATCAGGATCTCCTCGTTGATTCTCCAAATACGCTGCATATCCGGACCGCGTGAGATCGTTCTGTCAAAGTACTCTTTCATCCTTTCTTCTGTCATGCCGCTTCCCTGAAGTCCCATGATTGAACACATATTGCTCCTCCTTCGTTATTCTCACTGTTTTCCCGCACCCAACCGGGTGCATATTTCTGAAACCGGAAAAGCACAGGTGATTGGTATCCCTGTGTTCTTCCGGTTCTTTTGCGATCACTCTACATCGAGCAATGCTTCCAGATCATGTTCTCCGGTTCTGATTTTTACTACATGCTCCACCGGATATACAAAAATCTTACCATCACCGATATGTCCTGTATAAAGCGCTCTCTTCGCTGCCTCAATGACCCTGCTGACCGGGATTTCTCCCACAACGACTTCCACCTTTACCTTCGGAAGCAGCGTCAGATCCATCTCAACGCCGCGATAGCGCTCTCCTGCTCCCTTCTGTACGCCACAGCCCATGACCTGCGTAACCGTCATACCTGTGACTCCGATATCATTCATCGCTTTCTTCAGATATTCATATCTGGAAAGCTTCGCAATGATCACTACATTATTCATCGCTGCTTCCGGAAGCGGCTGCTGTACCGGAACTGCCGCGTCTCTGCGGAACCTATCTGCATGTTCGTAATCCTCTACGCCCAGATGTGTATTATCGTTGACCTCCATGGTCATGGTATTTGCAATATCCATGATACTGAACCCGGCATAAGCGCTCGGAAGTCCATGCTCCGTAGCATCCAGACCCGTGATCTCCTCTTCCTCGGAAACTCTGAGCCCGACCGTGGCTCTGATCACAAGAAATACAATCGTGATCGTCACTGCTGTCCATACCCCCACGGCAAGAACACCGAGACACTGCAGACCAAGCAGCTTCCATCCGCCACCGTAGAGCAAGCCCGTAAGCTCGTTCCCAGCTGTATCAGCAATGCCGTACTCCGGCACCGCATTTGTTGCCAGAAAACCGACTGCGATCGTTCCCCACATGCCGTTGAGACAATGTACTGCAACCGCGCCGACCGGATCATCGATCCGGAGAATGTTATCCAAAACCCAGATGCCAAATACGACCAACACTCCCGATACACAGCCAACTACGATTGCTCCAAAAGCATCCAGAACATCGCATCCCGCCGTGATACCCACCAGACCTGCCAGAGAGGCATTCAGACACATGGATACATCCGGCTTTCCATATTTTACCCATGTAAAAATCATACACACTACGGTAGCGATCGCCGGAGCAATCGTTGTCGTTACAAATATGGAGCCAAGCTGTGCTGACGTCGTGGCGGCTGCTCCGTTAAATCCATACCAGCCCAGCCACAGGATAAATACTCCAAGCGCTCCAAGCGGAAGGTTATGTCCCGGAAATGCATTGACCTTCGTGATCCTGCCTTTATCATCTGTAACAAACTTTCCGATTCGCGGTCCCAGCAGCCATGCACCGATCAAAGCCGAGATGCCTCCTACCATATGAATCGCGCAGGAGCCTGCAAAATCATGAAATCCCAGCTGCGACAGCCAGCCTCCGCCCCATATCCAATGCGCCTCCACCGGATAAATCAGTGCAGAAATAACTGCGGAATAGATACAATAAGATAGGAATCTGGTTCTCTCTGCCATAGCTCCCGATACAATCGTTGCCGTAGTAGCACAGAACACCAGATTGAATACAAAGTTTGACCAGTCAAAGCTCTGATATGCCGTAAAAATATCAAATCCCGGTTTTCCGATGAACCCGCATACATCTTCGCCCAGAAGCAATCCAAAGCCGATAAGGATAAATACCACTGTTCCGATACAGAAATCCATCAGATTTTTCATGATGATATTTCCCGAGTTTTTTGCTCTGGTAAAACCAGCCTCCACCATGGCAAATCCGGCCTGCATCCAAAATACCAGCGCTGCTCCGATCAGAAACCATACACTAAAAACCTCTTTATTCACTAAGCTTGCTACTTCACCGTTCATATATGTCTCCTTCTCATGTCATGAAAAAAGACGCACTCCCATTGGGAACGCGCCTTTGCGTTAAGTCTGTCTCATTTGTTTCTGTTTGTCATACATAGAAAAGTATATCTGCATAGGTCGGATAGGGAAGAAGCTCTTTCGGCATACCTGCCTCCGCCTGATCCGCGATCCGGCGAATCTTATCCATTTCCGTAAGGATCGTTTCCTTATAAAAATGGGCTGCCGTAAGCTGATCCTCCATTCCCTCTGCTTTTGTCGTATCCTCTGTCAGCTGCTTCAGCCCGTCAAAGATCTGCTCATACTGCCCGGAAAAGCTTTCGATCAGCTCCAGCTCCAGATCTAAGGGAAGACGATCCGATAATGCTTTTTTCTCACCGGCAAGCTGTACGTAGCTTTCTATCGTCTTTCGCAGTGCCGGTAAAAATTCATGCTGCAGCATATCGATCAACGTTCTCGCTTCAATATGGATCGTCTTGTTATATTCCTCCAGAAGAATCTCATATCTGGAAAAGATCTCACTTTCCGTAAATACCTGATGCTTTAAAAACAGCTCTACATTTTTCTTTTCTATAAATACGGGAAGTACATCCGGAGTCGACGGATAATTATATAAGCCCCGCTCCTGTGCCTCTTCGATCCATGCCTCCGTATATCCGTTGCCGTTAAAGATGACCTTTTTATGACGGATAATCGCATCCTTGATGATCTCATGCAGACGCTGCTCCAGCTGATCCTCTGCTGCATCCTTGATCTTTTCATAAATATGATCCAGCGCCTCCGCCACTGCAGTATTCAGCACCACATTCGGTCCCGAAACAGAAAGGGACGAGCCCAGTGAACGGAATTCGAACTTATTGCCTGTAAAAGCAAAGGGTGAGGTACGATTGCGATCCGTGGTATCCTTCACAAAGTGCGGCAGCACGATCGCTCCGGTCTCAAGCTGCACCTTATCATGCTTGTAAAAAAAGGCATCCTGTTCGATCGCCTCCAGAATCTCCGTCAGCTCCTCTCCCAAAAACATGGACATGATTGCCGGCGGCGCTTCATTTGCTCCCAATCTGTGATCATTGCCCGCACTGGCTACCGATAATCTCATCAAATCCGCATAATTATCTACCGCTGCGATCACCGCTGTCAAAAAGACAAGAAACTGTATATTTTCTGCCGGTGTCTTTCCGGGATTCAGCAAATTGTCTCCCTGACTGGTCGTCATGGACCAGTTGTTATGCTTACCGGAGCCGTTGATTCCTTCAAAGGGCTTTTCATGAAGCAGACATACAAATCCGTGCTTATCCGCCACCTTCTTCATCACTTCCATCGTAAGCTGATTGTGATCGGCCGCCACATTCGTAGTGTCAAAGACCGGAGCTAGCTCGTGCTGACACGGTGCCACCTCATTATGCTTCGTCTTTGCCGGTACACCCAGCTTCCATAGCTCTTCATCCAGCTCATGCATATAAGCTGCAACCCTCGGCTTCAGGCTTCCGAAATAATGATCCTCCATCTCCTGCCCTTTGGGCGGCTTAGCGCCAAGAAGTGTTCTTCCGGTGAAAATCAGATCCTTTCTCTTTTTAAAATCTTCTTTATCAATGAGAAAATATTCCTGCTCCGGTCCGACAGTAGTCATGACTGCCGTGACCTCCTTCTTGCCGAGCGCATGGAGTACTCTGGTCGCAGACCTGCTCAGCGCCTGCATGGAACGGAGCAATGGTGTCTTTTTATCCAGCGCCTCTCCGCTGTAAGCACAAAAGGCAGTCGGTATGTACAGTGTTTTGTCCTTTATAAACGCGGGAGACGTGGGATCCCACGCCGTATATCCTCTTGCTTCAAAGGTTGCCCGGATTCCGCCGGACGGAAAGCTGGAGGCGTCCGGCTCTCCCTTTACGAGCTCTTTGCCCGAAAATTCCATCATTACCTCTCCCTCTCCCGTAGGTGAGATGAAGCTGTCATGCTTCTCTGCGGTAGCTCCGGTCATTGGCTGAAACCAATGTGTATAATGGGTCGCGCCGTGATCTACCGCCCATTCCTTCATTGCAACTGCAACTGCATTTGCAACGTCAAGCTCCAGATGAGTATTATTATCAATTGTCTTCCTTATTGCCTTATAGATATCCTTCGGCAGCTTATTTTTCATCACCCGGTCATTAAATACAAGACTTCCATAATTCTCAACAACTGTCATATCCTTTTCCTCCTTTACTGTCTGTTGCTTACGAAGTTGCGCATCCTCATTTGAAAAAAGAAAAAGGCACTTCGAACATCTCTGTCCAAAGCGCCCTTGCTTTATGAGCTACATTATAGGCTTCCTGATTTCATTTGTCAATGATTAATTTAAAAAATAAATATTATTTGCATTAAGTATTAATTTTTTAAATATACACACGGGACGCCTCTGTAAATATCTCGGATACACGTATCGTCTGCTCCTCCAGAACATCGAGCAATACCTTCACCGTATCAAGACTTGTGAACGTTGTCACCTGATTCTCCATAGCACAGCGGCGGATCGCAGCTCCATCCTGATAATGTACCCCGGATAAGATCGCCCGTGTATTGATCATATAGCTGACAAATCCGGCTTTTAAAACATCCAGTACCTCCTCGCTTCCTTCGCTCAGTTTTCTGCGGATTCTGGTCTGGATGCCATGCTCTTTCAGATATTCTGCCGTTCCGACGGTTCCTTCGATGTTAAAGCCCATATGATAAAATCGACGAATCAGAGGAAGTGCCTCCTCCTTATCCTCATCCGCCAGTGTTACCAGCACCGTCCCGTAATTCTGCAGCCTGATGCCAACCGCCAGCAGCGCCTTATACATGGCACGGTGCAGCGTACCGTCATATCCGATGGCTTCCCCGGTAGATTTCATCTCGGGAGACAGATACGCGTCCATCCCCGGAAGCTTTGCAAAAGAAAATGCCGGAGCCTTCACATACCACCACTTCTTTTCGTCCGGATACAGCTTCATGATTCCCTGTTCCTTCAGGCTCACTCCGAGCATGACCAGTGTGGCTATATCGGCCAGACTATAGCCTGTTGCCTTGGATAAAAAAGGAACCGTACGCGATGATCTCGGATTCACTTCAATCACATAGACATTTTCCTGCGCATCCACGATAAACTGGATATTGAACAGACCGACGATCCCGATTCCCAATCCCAGCCTTTTCGTATAGCGTAAAATGGTTCCCTTCACCCTGTCTGAGATACTGAACGGCGGATATACACTCATCGAATCTCCCGAATGTACCCCGGTCCGTTCTACCAGTTCCATGATTCCCGGCACAAAGACATCCACCCCATCACAGATCGCATCTACCTCTACCTCTTTTCCCTTTATGTAGCGATCCACCAGCACCGGCTTATCCTCATCCACCTCTACCGCATTTTTTAAATAATGCCGCATATCTGCTGCACCGGAGACAATCTGCATGGCTCGTCCTCCGAGAACAAAGCTAGGGCGTACCAGCACCGGGTAGCCGATTTCATCCGCTGCCCGCAGCCCATCCTCCATATTGGTAACTGCCATTCCCTTCGGTCTTGGAATATCCAGTTCTAAAAGCAGCTGCTCAAAAAGCTCTCGGTTCTCCGCCCGCTCAATAGCTTCACATCCGGTTCCGATCATCTTTACTCCGTATTCCATCAGCGGCTCTGCAAGATTGATCGCTGTCTGTCCGCCCAGAATCGCGATCACGCCCTCCGGCTGCTCCAGCTCGATGATGTTCATGACATCCTCCACACATAAAGGCTCAAAATACAGCTTGTCTGAAGTGGTATAATCTGTCGAGACCGTCTCCGGATTATTATTAATGATGATCGCCTCAAATCCCGCTTCTCTTATAGAATTTATTGCATGTACGGTAGAATAATCGAACTCCACTCCCTGACCGATACGAATCGGTCCGGATCCGAGGACGATGATTTTCTTTTTATCCGAAATCACAGACTCATTTTCTTCCTCATACGTGGAATAAAAATAGGGAACATAGCTCTCAAATTCCCCGGCGCAGGTATCGATCATCTTGTAGACCGGAAACAGCTGCCTTTCTTTTCGAAGCATAAATATCTCTTTTTCCGTCTTTTTCCAGAGATACGCGATCTCCCGGTCGGAAAATCCCATCTGCTTCGCCTGCTTTAATGCATCCGTCTCATTCACATGAAGCTTTAATTCGTTCTCCATCGCAACGATTCCCGCCAGCTTGTCAAGAAAGAACCGATCGATCCCTGTCAGCTCCTTCAGCTCTTCCGTCCGTACTCCGCGCAGCAGCAGCTCTGCCACCGCATAGATCCGGTCATCTGTACCAAGCGTGATATAATCTCTGAGCCACCCTGTCTCCTGCTCATCAAATTTCTCCTCATACAAATGAAAGGCTCCGATCTCCAGAGAACGGATTGCCTTTAAGATGCTTTCCTCAAAGGTACGGCCGACACTCATCACTTCTCCCGTCGCTTTCATCTGTGTTCCCAGTATATGATTGGCATCGTTAAACTTATCAAACGGGAACCGCGGCATTTTGGTTACCACGTAGTCAAGCGCCGGCTCAAAGCTCGCCAACGTATTTGCCAGCCTGATTTCATCCAGACGAAAGCCTACCGCAATCTTGGCAGAAACTCTGGCAATCGGATAGCCGCTGGCCTTAGATGCCAGTGCCGAGGATCTGGAGACTCTCGGATTTACTTCGATCACATAGTATTGAAAGGAATGTGGATCCAGTGCAAACTGTACATTACATCCCCCCTGAATCTTCAATGCACGGATGATCTTCAGCGCACTGTCGCGCAGCATATGATATTCTTTATTGGTCAGTGTCTGAGACGGACAAACTACAATGGAATCTCCCGTGTGAATACCGACCGGATCCAGATTCTCCATGTTGCAGACGGTGATCGCCGTATCGTTTGCGTCACGTATCACCTCATATTCGATTTCTTTATAGCCTTTCACACTTTTCTCTATAAGCGCCTGATGCACCGGTGACAAAGACAGCGCCTGTTTTAAAATATGCAGAAGCTCCTCCGGATCGTCTGCAAATCCTCCTCCGGTTCCTCCAAGTGTAAAGGCAGGACGTACCACCAGAGGGTATCCGATGCGCTGCGCCGCATCGAGCCCTTCCTCGATACTTTCCGCAATCATGGAAGGAAGCACGGGTTCCCCGATCTGTATGCACAGCTCCTTAAACAGTTCCCGATCCTCCGCCTGCCGGATGCTGCGAATATCCGTCCCTAGCAGCTCCACGCCACACTCTCTGAGCACTCCTTTTTCCGATAACTGAATCGCCAGATTTAATCCGGTCTGCCCGCCGATTCCCGGTAAGATCGCGTCCGGTCGTTCTTTTCGTATGATCTTTGCAACAAATTCCAGCGTCAGAGGTTCCATATATACCTTGTCCGCCATACATCTGTCTGTCATGATCGTCGCCGGATTGGAATTACACAGAATCACCTCATAGCCCGCCTCTCGCAAAGCCAGACAGGCCTGTGTCCCCGCATAGTCAAATTCCGCTGCCTGACCGATGACGATCGGACCGGAACCGATGACGAGAATTTTATGAATATCATTTCGTCCGGGCATTCTCTTTTCCCTCCTTCCAAGCACTCATCATCTGCAAAAACTCGTCAAACATATAGGTACTGTCCTGCGGTCCCGGCGCGCTCTCCGGATGATACTGTACTGAGCTTACATAATCTTTTTTGCATCGCACTCCTTCCACCGTGCCGTCCAGCAAATTGACATGGGTGATTTCCAATTCGGTATTTTTTAATGATTTCTCATCCACCGCATAGGAATGGTTCTGTGAGGTCATCTCGATTTTATCGGTGAGAAGATTTTTTACCGGATGATTTCCTCCCCGGTGTCCAAACTTCAGCTTGTAGGTTTCGGCGCGATATGCCAGACAGATCAGCTGATGTCCCAGACAGATCCCACAGATCGGGATTCTTCCCAACAGGCTCTCGATCGCTGCGATCGTCTCCTTCACTGAAGCCGGATCTCCCGGTCCGTTAGAAATAAATACGCCATCCGGTCGAAGAGCCATGATATGTTCCGCATCTGTATTCCAAGGAACCACCGTAAGAAAACAGCCCTGCTGTTCCAGCATGCGCAGAATATTCCGCTTGATACCACAGTCTATGACTACCACATGAAATCTGTGGTCTGAACGGTTTCCCACACAGTAGACCACAGGAGTACTCACCCGAGATACCGGATCCTTTGGCAGCTCCGCCGTCTTCAGCATTTCTACCGCCGCAGTTCCGAGAAGAGCAGTGCTTTCTTTGCGGATGAGCATTGCTTTACAGCTCCCGTAGGTTCTGATATGACGGGTGAGCTTACGGGTATCCACTCCGCTAATCCCGACAATACCGTATTTTTTCATTACATGATCCAGCGTATCCCGACTTCGAAAATTCGAAGGACTGTCATTATAATCCCGTACTACCATACCGCAAATCGTCGGTATCCCTGTCTCATAGTCCTCTTCATTGATCCCATAGTTACCGATCAGTGGGTAGGTCATGACGACCGCCTGATCCGTATACGACGGATCTGACAGAATCTCCTGATATCCCACCATGGATGTGTTGAACACCAGCTCTACCATCACATTTTTTTCCGCTCCGAATCCGACGCCTTCAAATTGTGATCCATCCTCTAACACAAGTCTTGCATTTATTTGCCGCATGTCTCTCCTTCCTCCTATATCGGATACTGCTGATCAAAGCATGCTCTGCACAGAGGCAGATCTCCAGTCATTTCTGTAAAATCCTCCACTTCCAGATACCCCAGCGAATCTACCCCGATTTTTCTGCATATTTCCTGTACAGAATATTGATTTGCGATCAGCTGAGAATTATCCGGCACATCCGTTCCGTAGTAGCAGGGATACAAAAACGGAGGCGAGCTGATCCTTACATGAACCTCCACAGCGCCGGCCTTTCTCATCATCCGGATCAAATTCGCCATGGTGGTTCCCCGTACCATCGAATCATCGATCAGTACCACCCGCTTTCCTTTTACTACGCTTTGAATCACATTCAACTTCATATGGACCGACCTGACCCGTTCCTCTCTGGTCGGCTTAAGAAAGGTTCTGCCGACATAACTGTTTTTATAAAAGGATAGTTTAAACGGGATACCGGACTGTTCTGCGTAGCCAACCGCCGCTGTCAGTCCGGATTCCGGAACTCCCGTCACAACATCCGCTTCTACCGGATAACGTTTGGCCAGAGCTTTTCCGCCACGTATACGCGCATCATAGACACCGATCCCGTCCAATACGGAATCCAGCCTTGCAAAATAAATATATTCAAAGATACAGTGTGCTTTTTTCTTCTCATTTTTAAGAATTCTTGACTGAAGTCCCTGCTCTGTAATGGTCACCATTTCTCCCGGAAGCACATCTCTGACAAACTCTGCATCCACAGAGGTGAGCGCCGCACTCTCGGAGGCGAACAGATATGCATCCTCCTTTTTCCCAATGCACAGAGGCTTCAGTCCCAGCGAATCCCGGACTCCGATCAGCTTCTGCGGGCTCATGACCAGAAGCGCATATCCCCCCTTCAGCTGCGGTATCACATGACTGATCGCATCCTCCACCGTATCTTGCTGCATGCGTTCCATCGCGATGGCATATGCGACTGCCTCCGAATCCGCGGTTCCCTTAAAGACAGCTCCTTTTTGGATCAGCTGTTCTTTGAGTTGTTGAATGTTGGAGATATTTCCGTTGTGCGCAAGCGCAAGCGTTCCCTTCGAATAGCTAAAAAATACAGGCTGTGCGTTTTCTATCGTACTGGCTCCTGCCGTAGAATAGCGCACATGCCCGATCCCGATATTTCCCTGAAGCTTTGCAAGCGTTCCTTCCGAAAACACCTCATTTACCAGCCCCATCCCCTTATAAGCTTCAATATTCCCGATCACACCATGGCTATCACAGACCACGATTCCCGCCGATTCCTGCCCTCTGTGCTGCAGCGCGACCAGACCATGATACAGCATCTGAGCTACCGATGCTGTCCCCGGACTCCACACGCCGAAGACCCCGCATTCTTCATGAACCTTATCGCTATATGCTCTCATCCCACTGCCACCTCACATTCGCAGATGGTCTGCGCCGGACCGATCATCTGTACCTGATATCTGTCATCTATCGTGATCTCCAGACTGCCACCGTCCAGCTCTACCTGTACCGGTACATTTGCCCTGCACAGTCCATCGGCGATTGCCGCAGCCGTTGACGCACAGGCGCCGGTTCCACAGGCCATCGTAATCCCGCTTCCTCTTTCCCATACCCGCATTCGCAGATGATCGGTATCTATGACTTCTACAAATTCTACATTGACTCCTCCGGGAAATTCCTCATGATTTTCTATCCTTTTCCCCAGTGTATACACCTTATCCAGCTCTCCGTGCTTTACAAAGATCACCGCATGGGGATTTCCCATGGATACCGGTCTGCATACGACCGTTTCTCCCTGCACCTCCAGCTGCTTTTTTTCCTCTACTACCGCAGTTCCCATCTCCACCTTGGCTCTCACCACCTTTTGATCCGCGATTTCCAGATGCAGCCGCTTCACACCGGATTTTGTCTCTACTGTGAGCTCGGTCTGCTTTGTATATCCTTTATCATATACGTATTTTCCGACACATCGGATTCCGTTGCCGCACATCATCGCTTCACTTCCGTCTGCGTTATAGATCCGCATCCGAAAATCCGCAATTTCGGATTCTGAAATCGTAATGATTCCGTCTGAACCGATGCCAAAATGCCGATCCGATAATTTTATTGCCAATTCCTCAGCATTTTCCAGTTCTCCGAAATGATAGAGATAGTCATTTCCCAATCCATGCATTTTTGTAAAATTCATCAGAGTACCTCCTGTCAATTCTTGATCCCGCTCTGCTGCCTATCCATTTGACAGCACCTATATCGATCTTATATACAAAAAAGACAAAGATACCTCTCCTCCTCGGAAAGACATCTTTGTCTTTGTATGTGATTTTACTCCTGTCCCCGCAAAGCTGTCAATATAAAATTTGCTTTATAAATCAATTCCTTTGTATTATCATTTATTTTAATAAGCTCAACGGAATTCTTCTGTATCCGGAACTGCGACCACGAACAGCTGATCGCTTCCCCCCTCTTCTTCCGGGAAGTACCCCTGCATAGACCATTCACAGCTAAAACGCAGCGCACTGTAAATTCCATAGCCATCCTGATTATGGTCTGTCGTATCATACGGATCTGCAACAATGATTACATCATCATGCGGACTGTCTGTTCCCATAGTATCATATCCGATGATCACCTGCCAGTGTCCGCCCCAGTCGATCCAGCAAACACAGACCGGCTTCCCTTCTTTTAAATACTGTCGGATCTGGTCAAGTGTGATCGCTTCCTCAAAATCCTTCGTGGACTCTACTGCAAATCCGGCTCCCTCAAACATCTCAATCTCCTGATTCAATGTGGTGCCCGGATAGCCATCCAGTTGTGTGCCATCCAGTGAATGACGCAGAGCCGCCAGACTTTCCTCCGTCCAGTCACCCATCTGATCGTAGTAATTCATCACCATGAGAGCAGCAGCCACTCCGCAGGACCACTCGGTTGTCTGCTGCATTGTTTGAAAATGCGGGAGAATGATGAGCGTATCTGTGGACTCCATATGATAAAAATCAGGATGCGCAAAATAAATAGAGTCTTCATGGTCTGCGTCACGCTCCACAGAATCCGGTCCGTCTTTCTCAGAGAAATCATATGGGTAATCCATTTTCATTTCATCCGTAAAGTTTGTCCCATTCTCTCCTGTTACTTCTGCTGCTCCCACGGTCTGTGTCATCATGCCCAATACACAAGTCAACGAAATGATCATCACTCGCTTTTTCATAGATCTGTTCCTCCACCAATCATCTTCTAAATTCATTTACGCTTTCATTTGCTTCATTATATCCAAATTTCTGTGCTCAATCAACGATTTTTTCAACTATATCATTTCGACTAAAAATATCTTATTTTCCTTACGAAAAAAGGCCCGGAATACTCCGAGCCTTTACGCTTATACGTTTCTTTAAAAGTTTGTTCAATTCTCCTGCGTGGAAAATCCTACCCATATTACTGGAAATTAGCTACAAAAGCAGCTGCCTCTTCCTCACTCATACCCTTCTGGTCTACCAGCTGTGCAACGTACCAGTCAGCAGCGCCTGCAGAAGCTGTCTTGAAGGATTCGGAATCGATCTCATCAAATGTCGTAACCTCCATTGCTCCCGTCTCTTTCCATTCTGCAACGAGCTTCTCTACATTTGCACGGTTGATCGCCTTCTGATATTCTGCTGCCTTGGCAGCATTTGCATCGATCACTGCCTTCTGCTCATCTGTGAACTGATCATAAGCGTTCTGATTGATGCAGAAAAACAGGCAGTCATAATATGCATTCCAGAGAGAAATGTAAGACTGCACGTCCTGCACAGATGCCGATGCGATCGCGGTCTCCGGATTTTCCTGACCGTCTACCGTTCCCTGCTGAAGACCTGTATAGGTCTCTGACCAGTTCATAACAGATGCGTCACAATTCCACTCCCTATAAACCTCTGCACAAAGATCATTCGAACAGATACGCATTTTGATATCTGCAAGGTCGTCTACACTGACAATCGGTTTCTTGGAATTGGTGATCTGACGGAATCCATTCTCTCCAATACCCTCGCACACAAGACCATACTCCGCAAGAACCTCCTTTAGAGCTTCGCCTCCTGCATCTGCCATAACCGCATCTACCGCATCATAATCTGCAAAGTTGTACGGAAGGGAAACCACGTTGAAGCGCGGATCAAAGTTTGCATAGATCAGGTTGGAATGAAGAGAAACCTGAAGCGTATTTCCATCCATCAGCGCCTGAATACCGGCAACCTGATCGCCGTTCGTAAGCTGCTCGCCGGCATATACCGCAACCTCCACAGCGCCACCTGTGGACTCCTGCATAAGCGCATTGAAGTAGTAGCCTGCCTGCGCCCATGTGGAAGTATCGCCGGTTGAGCAGTCAAAGTTCCAAGTAACCTCCGGCCATTCATCGGAGCCTGTATATTCCGCCGCTTCCTCTGCAGCTACATATACGTCTGACGCTTCATAATCCGGATAATCTGCTGCAGATGCAGCCAGACTCATGGTTCCGGCCATAGCCACCGTGAGCGCAAATGCCATTTTTCTTTTCATTTTAAAAATCCTCCTCTTTTTGTAATTCATCTTGCTTTTTTATGTAAACAAAATCGCTGCACGATCCTGTAAACAATCTGACGCCCTGCAGGCATATTCAGCAGGAAATCTCCCCTGCGTCATTTCACCAGCAGCAAGCTGATCTGCGGTACATAAGTGATCAGGAGCAATACGACCAGACACGCAACGATCATCGGTAATACCGCTTTTGAGATCATCGGTAACGTTACCTTATAATATACCTCTTTTCCTTCCTTAGAAGAAGAAAGCATATCCTTCACCTTCAGGCCAATGGCCACGAACAGATTCACGCCAACCGGCGGCGTCACCTGACCGATAGCAAGGTTCACCGTCGCCACGATACCGAACGCAATCGGACTGTAGCCCAAAGCTCTACATACCGGAAGCATGATCGGAATGAAGATATACATTGCGGAATTGGCATCGATGAAGCATCCTGCGATCAGGAAGATCACATTTACAATCATCAGGAACATAAACTGGTTCTCCGCCACGCCGGAAAGCAGATTTGACGCTGCCTGTGAAATGCCAAACAGTGTACAGCAATAGGAGAACAAGGATGCGGACGCGATGATCAGCATGATACCGCCGCTCGTCTTACAGGAATCCACCAGAAGCTCAAACAGCTCCTTTGCCGTAATATCTTTGTACACAAACAAGCCGACAAACAGACCATACACTACCGAAACTGCTGCCGCCTCCGTCGGTGTGAAGATACCGCCGTAGATGCCGCCCAAAATAATGATCGGCATCAGGAGCCCCCAAAAGGCCTCTTTAAAGCTGGACCACCTCTGCTTCCAGCTTCTGCGCTCATGTGCAGGCTGAATATTTTTCAGCTTCGCTTCGATCATAACTACGATCGCCAATGCCACGCCCATGAGGATACCGGGAATGATACCCGCCATAAACATATCTCCGACATTGCATCCCGCAATAGAAGCATATACCACGAATGCGATGGACGGCGGGATAACGATCGCTATAGAGCTGGAGGTCGCCATCAGTGCCGTAGAAAACGGTGCGGAAAAGCCCGAATTGATCATTGCCGGGATCAGTACCGCCCCGAGCGCCGCTACTGTCGCAGGACCAGAACCGGAGATTGCTCCGAAAAAGCAGGCAACGATAACACACACGATCGCCATACCACCGCGGACATGACCGATACAGTCATCAATGAACGCCACCAGTCTCGTGGAAATACCGGCCTTCGCCATGATATTTCCGGAAAGCACAAACAGCGGGATCGCAAGAAGCAGAAACTTTGCGATGCCTGTATACGTGTTCGTAGCTACAATGCTAAGATCCAGCATGCTGAATTTCTTAACGAAATTTGATGCGTATAAAACCGTCAGAACCGAGCTCATGCCAAGACAGATCGCGATCGGCAGACCGATCAGAAGCATTGCAAAAAATGAAATAAACAAAATTGCCGTAATCATTTCTTTACTTTACCTCCTTGTTATCTCTCAGATAGTCAATGGTATGCTCAATAAAATGGAGCACAAGGGAGATACCTCCGATCAGAACAAAGCTCCAGAAGACCATTTTTGAAATATGAAGGATCGGGCTGAAGGTATGATCAACCTTAATACGGCCGAATGCTTCATAGCAAAGCAATAAGGAATAAACGATACAGATAATATTGGATATCGCTAATAATACTTTTTTTACCTTTGGTCCGACATTGTCAGTTACCAACGCAAGATTGACAAGCTCGCCTTTGCGTGCGGCAACGCCTGCACCCAGCAATGATACCAGTACAAACACTGCAACCGTAAGTTCTTCCGTGAATCCCCATGAATGATGGAATACATATCTTGCAATCACATTGCCAAAGGTAAGAATCAATACCATAAGCAGCGAAATCGCAAGAACGATATTCTCAATCACAGTGATCACACCCATGATTTTCTTGTAAACTTTCATGATACGCTCCTCTCTCCTTATTCGCAAATCTATCAGAACCTCCGTCCATTGTAAAAAAAATCGTCTGCTTCATCCACAAAGGGACGAATCAAACGATCCGCTTTATGTATTCTTCCCATCAACAAATGTCCGCTATTCTGATTTAAATACGAAAGTATTTCAATTATACCTATTATACGCATTTTTGTCAACACGGTATCACTGTGATGTTTTAATTCTTTAACCCTCTAAATCAACCTATGATCCTCCATGCGCACCAGATCAGGAGCAATGACATGATCACCTTTACATTTAAAAACTGCAGTAAAAATCCCTTGCCTGTATTTATACTGACAAGGGATCATTTTATTCTATGAATGCCTCCTTATTCCAGAAGATTGGTCATTCCGCTCATTCCTATAAAAAGCGTTGACG
>JAUNCG010000096.1 GCA_030526715.1 Eubacteriales bacterium | reverse complement strand
ATATAGATGGCTTCCTCACTTTGAAAATCTATCTCTATTATCATCTGTTCACTTCCATCTCTTTAGTTAGTGTTATACGAAGTATAGCACAAGCCTTGCCCAAAAGTCCAGTCTTTCCTTGATAGAATCCCGGTCTTCACAAATATTTCACAGGCTGCGTTTGTCAAAAAAACCGTCGATTCCAGCTGCCTGAAATCGACGGTCATATCATATCTCTTATAAATCAATCATATCTACATTGACATCCTGTTCCGGAACATTGCTGCGTACTGCAGACTCATCTACCATCGGTGCTGCCTGCTGTGGTGCCGGAGCCGGAGCGCTTTTTGCAGCTTTTCTGGCTGCCTTTTCAGCCTTCTTCTGCTCTCTTCTGGAAAGCGGAGCCTCCTGCTGCACTGCGGTTTCTGCCGCAGGCTGCTGCATCATCTGCTGCGGTGCGCTGGTATATACATTCTGCACATTGCCAAAATCATGAACCGGCGCTCCCTGATTCATGCCTGCCATGGAATTCTGCGGTGTTCCCTGAACCGGTGCATAATAATAATCGCTGCGCAGGGTCTGAGCCTTTCTTGCGAACTCATAGCTATCTCCTGCCTCTGCCCTTGCCTCTTTTACTTCATCCTTCAGATCCTTGTTTCTGAGGCTCTGATTGATGATGAAGAAAAGCAGAATCACTGCAAATGCGATCAGACCATAGCAGATCTTCAAGATCAGATCCAGTCTCGTATTCAGGGTGTCCACCTCCGCATTAAGCTTCTCGATCTTCTCCTGATTTGCCTGATCTCTCATAGCCGCTTCGCTCTCTGCCTGAAGTCTCGCCTGTTCCTGAGCCTTTGCCGCAGCATCCTCGGTTGCCTTCTCCGTCTCTGATTCCGTAACCGCCGCCTCTGCTGCACCCTCTGCCTTCACATGCAGGGTATAAGTAACCTGTGCACCGTTCGGCGCTTGCACTGTGATTTCCACTGTACCGGAGCCATTGTCATCCAGCTGTGTACCTTCCACAGCGAGAATCGTCGCATCCGGATCAGAAAGAATCGGATCGAGCTCAAGCTCTGTCGTTCCCGCCGGAACAGTTACATCATAATCCAGTGTAGAATAGTAAAACTCCGGATCCTCCTTACCATTCTCCAATCCCAGACTGTACAGTGAATTGTCTCCGGACAGATATTCTGCCGTCGCTGTCATTCCAAACACACACAGGATCGCGATGGCAAATACCAGCATGCATTTCCACATATTCTTACGTATCTTCATTATTTACCTCTCCCTTTCTTTTCCGCCCTTCAGGCTTCATCAATTGCTTTACCGATATCATGACGATAATATTTATTCTCAAAATCAACCCAGTGGATCGCCTCATAAGCATTCTCACGAGCTTTTTTAAGATCCTCACCCTTGGCCGTCACGCCAAGCACACGCCCTCCATTGGTAACGATTCCGGCATCCGTCTTCTTCGTCCCCGCATGGAACACATAATAGCCGTCTCTGTTTTTAAAATGATCAAGTCCATGGATTGGGAAGCCTTTTTCATACTTCACCGGATAACCCTCGGAAGCCAGCACCACGCATACGGCTGCATTATCCTCGAATTCCAGCTCTACCTGATCCAGAGTCCCATCCACACATGCCTCAAATACATCCACAATATCGGATTTCATGCGCGGGAGCACCACCTGTGTCTCCGGATCGCCAAATCGCGCATTATATTCCAGAACCTTCGGACCATCCTCTGTCAGCATCAGACCAAAGAAAATAATGCCCTTAAATTCTCTGTCTTCCTTCGCCATGGCATCCACCGTTGCCTGATAGATATATTTTTTGCAGAAATCGTCCACTTCTTTTGTATAGAAAGGACTCGGTGAAAATGTACCCATACCGCCGGTATTCAGTCCCGTATCTCCGTCTCCCGCGCGCTTATGATCCTGCGCGGACGTCATGGTCTTGATCGTCTTGCCATCCACAAAGGAGAGTACGGACACTTCACGACCGGTCATAAATTCTTCGATCACCATACGATTACCGGAGGTGCCGAATTTCTTATCCAGCATGATCTCCCGAACGCCTTCTTTTGCTTCCTCAAGCGTGTTGCAGATCAGCACACCCTTTCCAAGCGCCAGACCGTCTGCCTTCAAAACAATAGGAAGCTTCGCTGTTTCCAGATAAGCAAGCGCAGCCTGTGCATTATCGAAGTTCTCATATCCGGCTGTCGGAATACCGTATTTTTTCATAAGATCCTTGGAAAACGCCTTGGATCCCTCCAAAATAGCTGCATTTTTTCTCGGTCCGAAAACGCGGAGACCTTCTGCCTCAAAAGCATCCACGATTCCGCCCACCAGCGGATCATCCATGCCGATCACCGTAAGATCGATCTCTTTCTCCTTCGCAAAGGCTACCAGCTTATCGAATTCCATGGCGCCGATATTGACACATTCTGCATATTCTTCGATACCGGCATTGCCCGGCGCACAGTAAATCTTGTCTACACGGCTGCTCTGCGCGACCTTCCATGCGATCGCATGCTCTCTTCCGCCGCTTCCAACTATCAGTATCTTCATCTTACTCCTCCGTCCTCATCAATGAGCACTCTGCCATCTTCTACACGAACTCTGCCGTTTGCGATCAGATGAATCGCCTCCGGCATGATCTTCCATTCCGCTTCCTCCATGACACGCTGCTGAAGTACCTTCGGAGTGTCTCCCTGACGTACCTCCACAGCCTTCTGTAAAATGATCGGTCCTGTATCTGTCCCCTCATCTACAAAATGTACCGTAGCGCCGGTCACCTTTACGCCGCGCTCCAGCACACCCTCATGCACCTTCAGACCGTAAAAGCCCGTACCGCAGAAGGAAGGGATCAGCGCCGGATGGATATTGATGATCTGATTCGGGTACGCCTGCACCATGGCCTTCGGAATCACTACGAGACATCCGGCCAGAACGATCAGATCCGGCGTATAAGACTGAATCTTCGCAAGAAGCGCATTATTAAAATCCTCTCTCGTCTCATAATCCTTTGGGGAAACACATACATGTGCGATTCCTGCTTTTGCAGCGCGCTCCAGCGCATATGCATTTTTATTATTACTGATGACCACCGCAATCTCCGTATTCGAGATCCGACCCTCAGCAATCGCATCAATGATCGCCTGAAGGTTCGTTCCGCCACCGGAAACAAGCACCGCCAGCTTTAGCATAACTCTACACCCTTCTCGCCTTCAGCGACACAGCCAACCACATATGCCTTCTCGCCTGCTGCTTCAAGCGCCGCGATCGTCTTATCGGCATCTGCCGGATCCACTGCAAGAATCATTCCGATACCCATGTTGAAGGTATTGTACATCATCTCCTCTGCAATATCTCCCTCGCGTGCCATCATCTGAAAGATCGCCGGAACCTCATAGCTGTCCTTACGGACAACGGCTTTCACTCCCTCCGGAAGCATACGCGGAATATTCTCATAAAAACCGCCTCCTGTGATATGGCTACAGCCCTTCACACGCACACCTGCCTCCTTCACGCTGCGCAGCGCCTTCACATAAATTCTGGTAGGTGCAAGCAGCGCCTCGCCCAGTGTCTTGCCAAGCTCCTCATGATATGTATTCAGCGTCTCTTTATCCATAGTAAAGACTTTTCTTACCAGAGAAAAACCATTGCTGTGTACGCCGGAGCTGGCAATACCGATCAGCACGTCTTCTGCCTTGATATCGCTTCCGGTGATCAGATCCTTCTTATCTACCACACCGACCGCAAAGCCCGCGATATCGTAGTCATCCTCCGGCATCAATCCCGGATGCTCCGCAGTCTCTCCACCGATCAGAGCACAGTCAGACTGTACGCACCCTTCGGCTACGCCGCTTACGATCGTGGCAATCTTCTCAGGATAATTCTTGCCGCATGCAATGTAATCCAAGAAAAACAGCGGCTCGCCGCCTGCGCAGGCAATATCGTTCACACACATAGCTACTGCATCGATACCGATCGTGTCATGCTTGTCCAAAAGGAAGGCCAGCTTCACCTTAGTACCGCATCCGTCGGTTCCGGACAGCAGCACCGGCTCCTCCATGTTCTTGATCTTGGCTAAGGAGAACGCGCCGGAAAAACCGCCCAGTCCTCCCAAAACCTCTTCACGCATGGTTCTCTTCACATGCTCCTTCATCAGCTCAACAGACTTGTAACCTGCTTCAATATCTACTCCGGCTTTCTTATAATCCATGGCTTCCTCCCTGATTAATAATTTTTATATCCTACTTCATCCAATCTTGCAGCCTTCGCCTCAACCTGCGCCTTCATCTGCGCAGAATAATCCTTCAAGCGCTGCAGCAATTCCGGATCAGATGTAGCCAGAATCTTCGCTGCCAGCAGTCCCGCGTTTGCGCCGCCGTTGATGGCTACGGTCGCAACCGGAATACCGGACGGCATCTGCACGATAGAATACAGCGAGTCTCTTCCGCCAAGAGAAGTGGTATGCATCGGAATACCGATAACCGGCATCGGGAAAATCGCCGCGCACATTCCCGGCAGATGAGCTGCCATACCTGCGCCTGCAATAATGACCTTCCAGCCCTTGGATTCTGCGGACTTTGCATATTCAAAAAACGTATCCGGTTCCCTGTGCGCAGAGATGATCGTCATCTCATACTCCACTCCAAGCTTCTCCAAGATATCCGCGGCTTTTGCCATAACCGGCATATCCGAATCACTTCCCATTACAATACCAACCTTCGTCATTGCGATGCTCTCCTTTTGCTAATTATATCCGTGTTCGTGATACTTGTATCACTTCATTGTACTAACTCGCCTCTTAATTGTCAACCTCGGGTTTCC
>JAUNCG010000032.1 GCA_030526715.1 Eubacteriales bacterium | reverse complement strand
GAGGGTGTGCATGCCTTTGAAAAACAGATTCCCGGTTTTGCCATGCCTGACGCATTGTTTCTGGGCGTGGAAAGCCGTACCTCCTCACCGATACGTATCCTTCGGGATTCCTCATTTTGTACACAGACAGTGGGCATATATCCGTGCGGAGAGGGCGCCGGTTATGCCGGAGGAATTACCTCCGCTGCCATGGACGGCTGTAAGGTCGCCGAAGCGATCATACATAAATATAAGGTTTTTTGAGAATGAAATATATACTTTTTCTTGAAGGTATGATAGAATAGATAAGATTATAGTGCGATTTGTTTATTTTCCTGCCGGGAAAGCGACTTGGTACTATCAATGAATTCTACGATAAAAGAACTGCCGGATTTAGAACGTCCCTACGAAAAGTGCCTGCTGTTTGGCGCAGGTTATCTCTCAGATGCAGAGCTGCTTGCAGTGATCCTGCGTACTGGAGCGAGAGGCGTTTCTTCTGTTGATCTGGCACGGAAGATTCTAAAAAAGACCGGAGCCGATGGCTCCCTGCTGGGACTTCCGAAGATGGGGATCGACGAGCTGTGCCGGATTCCCGGTATCGGTAAGGTCAAGGCAGTACAGATAAAATGCATTGTAGAGTTATCACGCCGGATTGCGAAGGCTACCGCCGGGGAGGGGCATACTTTTGAGGATGCTCAGGCGATCGCCTCGTACTATATGGAGGATTTTCGTCATTGCCATCAGGAGCAGGTGCTGCTTTTGATGTTTAATACCAAATGTCGATTGCTCCACGAAGAGATAATTTCTAAGGGAACTGTTAATCGTTCCAGTGTCTCGCCCAGAGAGATTTTTCTGGCCGCACTGGAGCATCATGCTGTCTATATCATTCTGCTGCATAATCATCCGAGCGGTGATCCAACCCCCAGTCGGGAGGACATTGCATTCACACAGGAGGTCGCTGCGGCCGGTTTTATGCTCGGCATTGAGCTCATGGATCACATTGTGCTGGGAGATCAGCGCTATGTCAGTCTGCGGGAAGAGGGCATTCTTGGACAGCATACATAGAATACAGGAAATACAGGGGAGAAACATGGCTTTTCATTATGCTTTGGGAATTGACTTCGGTACAGATACCATTAAGATCTGCGACCGTAAGAATCGCATCACTGTCTGCGAAAAAAACATGATCGCCGTGCGCGATGACAATCGGGTAATTGCCATCGGTGACGCGGCCTATGATATGTACGAGAAGACGCCATCGAACATCAAGGCAAGCTGTCCGATGACGCACGGCGTCATTGCCGAGGGGCGCAATGCGGAGCTTGTGCTTTCACATCTTTTAAAGAAACATAAACGCTTTCTGTCCGGTCATCCATCCATTTACATTGCGGTACCCAGAGATATTTCTCCCGTGGAGAAGAGAGCGTATTACAATGTACTCAGCGGTATTGTCCATGCGGGAAAGATTTTTCTTGTTGACAAGGGGCTGGCAGATACCATCGGCGTGGGCGTATCCATGGAATCGCCGAGAGCCAGTATGCTCGTGAATATCGGAGCCGGAACCACGGAGATCTGTGTCGTGGCCGGAGGAAAGGTGCTGATCAGCAAGACCCTGCCGCTCGGCGGGCGTAGTATCGATGAGGATATCATGAAGACCGCATGCCGCATATTCCACGTGAATATCGGCGAGAAGACTGCAGTGCGGGTGAAGAACCGCCTTGCCTATGTGGATCGCGGTCCTCAGGATAGGATGGAGGTCTGCGGTATCAGTACGATCTCCGGACTTCCCGTGACCGCGCAGATCACTTCTCAGGCAATCAGTGTGGCTGTAGTGAATACCATTGATCAGATCGCGGACGAGCTGAAGGGGATTCTGGACCGGCTTCCGCCGCAGTTCCATTACGATATTCAGCAGGCAGGCTTGTGTCTTGCCGGTGGTTCCTCATTGATCGTTAATCTGTCGGACTATCTGAGACACCAGCTTGGCGTACCGATTTCTATTGTTCGTGAACCCGGGCTGACTACGCTGCGCGGGATTCAGTCCATTATGAGTCATCCGGCTCTGGGCGATGATTTTACTTTTTCACTGCGTGATCTGACGGGAAATATGATGTAAGGGGTTGTTATGAAGAAAAATAATTTAGAAGAACATACAAAGAGTAAATTGCTTTTGTTTTTTCTCTCGTTGTTTTGCGGTATTATGATGATTTTAAGCTTCTTTCTGGATTTTAATACGAGTCCCTTCAAGGAAGTCTCCGGATTTCTTCTGACGCCCATCCAGCGCGGCGTGAATCAGGCGGGCGGATGGCTGTCCGGACGGATGGACTATTTTGAGAGTACCGTAAATCTTGCCGCTGAGAACGAAGCACTGCAGGCCAAGGTGGATGAACTGACCGTGGAGAATACCCAGCTGCTGCAGGATCGTGAGGAGCTCAACAGTCTGAGAGATCTCTATGAGCTTGATCACAAGTATGAGAGCTATGAGAAGGTGGGCGCGCGGGTGATCTCCCGTGAGGACGGCGGCAATTGGTACAGCCTTTTCACCATTGACAAGGGCAGTAATGACGGACTTGGCGTGGATATGAATGTCATGGCCGGCTCCGGTCTGGTAGGTATCATCACGGATGTCGGACCGAACTGGGCGACGGTGCGTTCCATTATTGATGATTACAGTAATGTCAGCGCCGAGATTTCCGAAACCTCGGACACCTGTATCATCGCCGGTGATCTGGAGCTGACAGATAAAGGAACGGTCAGACTGGTGAAGCTGGAGGATCCTGATTCTGCCGCAAAGACCGGAGATACGGTCGTGACCTCTGTCATCAGCGACAAGTTCCTGCCGGGCATTCTGATCGGCTATATCAGTGAGATCAATACGGATGCCAACAATCTCACACGCTCCGGCTTTGTCAATCCCGTCGTTGATTTTAAAGATATCAAGGAAGTTTTAGTAATCAAAACTCTGAAACAGACAAAGAACAGCTGATAGGGGAGAGGATAGAGACTTATGAGAACCAAATTTGTTTTATTTGGCATGATGCTCGTCTGCCTGCTTTTGCAGTGCTCGCTGATGTCGGCCATCTCCATCGCTTCCATCGCTCCCAATCTGATGATCGTATTCACGGTTTCCTTTGGATTGATGAGAGGAAGACGTTCCGGACTTCTGATCGGCTTTTTCTGTGGAATGATGTGCGATCTAATGTATATGACGCTCGATTTTTATATGGTTGGATTTCATGCCGTGATTTACATGCTCATCGGATATCTCTGCGGATATTGCTATCGCATTTTTTATGATGATGATGTGAAGATGCCCGTCCTGCTTACTGCAGCCGCTGATCTGTCCTACGGACTTGCTGTATATGCCGTACAGTTCCTTCTGCGCGGACGGGTGGATTTTTTCTTTTATCTTGGAAGGATCATTTTACCTGAAATGATCTATACCATTTTATTGACATTGATTACCTATCGATTTTTCCTTTTTATAAATCGTAAACTGGAAAAAGCAGACAAAAGGGGTGTAGACAGTTTTGTTTAAGAATATAAAAAATCTTTTATCGAGAGCGATGCACGCCCGAATTACCATTCTGATGATGATCGTCGTGTTTTTCGGCTTTATCCTCATGCGTCGTCTGTTTGATCTGCAGATCATCAACGGCGAATCCTATCAGACGGATTTTGCCATGCAGATCCGAAAGGAGACCTCTATTCCAAGCACACGCGGCTGTATCTATGACAGTAAGGGAAATCTTCTGGCGTACAATCAGTTGGCTTATGATGTGACCTTTCAGGATGTGGGCTCCTATGAGACCACCCGAGAGAAAAATCTGACGATCAACGGTTATCTCTATAAGATCATGCAGATCCTTTATTCGAATGGTGATGATGTATATACCGATTTTGCAGTAAAGATCAATGACGCCGGAGAGTACGCGTATACGAAAAGCGGCTTTCAGCTGCTCCGATTTAAAGCGGATGTGTTCGGCGAACCCTATACTGACGATCTGACACCTGCGCAGCGAGAAATTTCCGCTGCGGACATGATCAGGACTTTGGGCAGCGAAAAAAATTATGGGGTTCTGGTACCTGATTATACCGACGAGGAGCTTGCATCGGTCGGACTTCCATCCTCACTTTCGGATACGGATGCCCTGAAGATCATCGCGCTTCGCAACGCCATCAACCAGAACAGCTACCAGAAATATGTATCTACTACCATAGCAAAGGATATTTCCGATCAGTCCATGTCCAGTCTTATGGAGAGCAAGGGCTACTACGTCGGAGTGGATGTGGTCGAGAGCTCTATCCGCGTATACACGAACAGCCCATACATGTCCAATATTCTCGGATATACCGGACGTATTTCCGCGGAAGAGATCGAGTCTCTGAATAAGGAAGTAGGTCAGAATGTCTATGATGCGACAGATATCGTAGGCAAATCCGGGCTTGAGCAATATTTCGAGACACAGCTGCAGGGTGTGGACGGCACCAAAAGCGTCTATGTAAACAATCTCGGCAAGATCCTGAAGGAAGATTCTCAGGTGGATCCTCAGGCGGGCAATGATATTTATCTGACGATTAATCCGGATTATCAGGAGGCAGCTTACCATCTGCTGGAACAGTATATCGCCGGTATTCTTTATCAGCATACTCTGGATTATAAGGAATTCGATACGACACAGGTAAGTGTGGATGAGATCATCATTCCGGTCTACGATATGTATTATGCCATGTTTGAGAATAATATACTCAGCGTGACCCATATGGAAGCTTCGGATGCGTCTGCTTTGGAGCAGGAGGTCTATGCGGATTTCCAGAAAAAAGAGCACGAGATCTTTTCGGAGCTGAAGGCCGATCTATTATCGGATACGCCTACCGCATATAAGGATCTGTCCGATGCCATGAAGGTATATGTCAACTACCTGACGGAGACCACCATGCCTGAGATCGGTATTCTCAAAAGTGAGGCCATTGATACCACAGACGCTACCTATCAGCAATGGGCCAATGAGGAGTCTCTTAGTCTAAAAGACTATTTGACCTATGCCATTTCTCAGGATTGGGCGGATATCACACTCGTCACCTCAGATTCAGAGTTTCTGGATTCCTCGGAGATTTATTCCAGCCTCTGTGATTATCTGGAGGAGTATGTGAAGTCTGATTCGAACTTCAGTAAGAAGGTATATCGCTATATGGTGGAAGAGGATCGTCTGGCGCCTTCAACTCTCTGCCGGCTTCTGTTTGATCAGGGCATCTTGGAGATGGATGGCGACAGCTATAATGGTCTGAAGGATGGCAGCATCAGCGCCTATGATTTTGTACTTAATAAAATCTATACGCTGGAATTAAAGCCTTATCAGTTTGCACTTGCGCCGTGCTCCGGATCTCTGGTGGTCACAGAGCCGAACACCGGCAATGTACTCGCCTGTGTCACCTATCCCGGCTATGATAACAACCGACTGGCCAACGACATGGATGAGGAATACTTCGCCCAGCTTGTCACGGACGGCTCCAGTCCATTTTATAATAAGGCTACTCAGGAGCTGACAGCTCCGGGTTCTACCTATAAGCTGGTAACCGCAACCGCAGGACTTATGGAAGGCGTTATCACGGTAGATGAGCCCATCTACTGTACCGGTAAATTTGAAGATGTAGATCCGCCCATCAATTGCTGGATCAATCCGGGACAGCATGGTCCGCTTTCTCTGGTTTCTGCTATTCAGGAATCCTGTAACTATTACTTTAACTCTGTCGGCCTTCGACTGGGTAATCTCGGCTCTACGGACGGAGATTCCCATGATGAAGTCGGTATTGCAAAGCTCGCTAAATATGCGACCATGTACGGCTTTGATCAGGAAACCGGTATCGAGATGGATGAGAGTACGCCTCATATTTCCGATAATGCCATGGCGCCGTCTGCGATGGGACAGGGGCGTAATGCTTTTGCCACGGTGCAGCTTGCCCGTTATGTCGGATCTCTGGCAAACGGCGGAACGACCTATGATCTGACGCTCGTGGATAAGATCACAGATTCCGAGGGGCGCACGATTCTGGAAAAAGAACCTGTGGTACACGATTACGTAGATGTAAATGAATACAGTATGAATGCCATTCATAACGGTATGAATCAGATGGTCAAAAACAGTACTTATCTGAAGGATATCGAGATCGATATGGCCGGAAAGACCGGTACTGCCGAGGAGACCGGCGTACCTAGCCATGCGTTGTTCATCGGCTATGCACCCTATGACAATCCTCAGATTGCCATTGCATGCCGTATCACGAATGGATATAACTCTGCGAATGCCTCTTTGCTCGCGAAGGATATGATCCGGTATATCTTTAACCTCAGAAGTAAGGACGAGCTGATCACCGGAGTGGCTGCTTCCGGCACAACCACCGGAGCAAGAACCGACTAAAGAAGTCAGAGGAGTAGACAGACATGAGACAGCCTGTGATAATCAAAAGTAATAAATACGGGATGGTCGTACGGCTGGATCCGGAATTGGATTTTGAAAAGCTTTTGGAAGCCGTGGCCGTAAAGTTCCGCGAATCCGCACATTTTTTTCAGGACGCAAAAATGGCTCTGACCTTTCAGGGGCGTACCTTGCATAAGGGTCAGGAGGATCAGCTGGTTCAGACCATTGCAGATAATTCGCAGATCCGTATCATGTGTATCGTTGATGAACGTCCTGAGGAGGAAGCCTATTATCAAAATGCGGTGGCAATGGCAGAGGCTTCCAAAAGCAGCGGACAGTTTCATCGGGGCGATGTCAATGTGGGAGAATCTCTGGAATTCGAAACCAGTGTGGTCATTCTGGGCGATGTACAGCCCGGCGCTAATGTGACCTCCCGTGGAAATGTCGTCGTACTCGGCTCCTGCCGCGGAACAGTCTATGCCGGAGCCGGAGGTGATCGAAGCTGCTTTATCGCAGCGCTGGTCATGAAACCGATCCAGATACGCGTAGCGGATAAGGCTGCGCGCAGCGCTATCACAAAACGTGTGGATCACGAGCAATATGCTCTGGATCCGCGGATTGCATATATAAAGGATGATCATATTCATGTAAAAAGTCTGGTGCGCAGTACGCTTCTGGATGTACTTTCCCAAGCGGAGGAGCCAACGGACAAGGATACATAGGATAAACGGGGAAGTACCCAGATTATGCTGTGTGGAGGAGAAGCTATGAGTGAAGTAATTGTCGTAACATCCGGAAAGGGAGGCGTCGGTAAGACTACCCTGACCGCAAACATCGGAACCGGACTGGCCAGACTGGATAAGAAGGTCGTGCTGGTAGATACCGATATCGGTCTGCGCAATCTGGACGTTGTCATGGGACTGGAAAATCGTATCGTCTACAATATGGTAGACGTGATCGAAGGAAATTGTCGTCTGAAGCAGGCGTTGATCCGTGATAAGCATTATCCCGGACTTTATCTGCTTCCGGCGGCGCAGACACGCGATAAATCTGCCGTAACGCCGGAACAGATGATCAAGCTGGTGGAGGATCTGTCTGCGCATTTTGAATATATCCTGCTGGATTGTCCGGCAGGTATCGAGCAGGGCTTTCGCAATGCCGTTGCAGGCGCGAGCAGAGCGATTGTTGTGACCACGCCGGAGGTTTCCGCCATCCGTGATGCCGATCGTATCATCGGTCTGTTGGAGGCCGACGGAATGAAACAGATCGATCTCGTGCTGAACCGTCTTCGTCCGGAGATGATCCGCAGGGGTGATATGATGTCCGTGGAGGATGTGATGGAGATTCTGGCGGTTCCCCTGATCGGCGCCGTTCCGGATGATACCCATGTGGTGATCTCCACCAATCAGGGAGAACCGCTTGCCGGGGATGACAGTCCCTCCGGTCAGGAATTTTTCCATATCGCAAGACGTCTGCTTGGCGAAGAGGTCGAGCTTACCGATTTTACACAGGAACCTTCTTTAAAAGATAAGATCAGAGCTTTTCTGTTCAAAAATTAGAGGAGGCGCATCATGAAGAAGCACAGAACGTATAAAACCTCCGGAGAGGTGGCAAGGGATCGTCTGGAACTTCTGCTTTTAGCAGAAAAAATGAAATCCTCACCGGAGCTGATGCTTCAGATGAAACGTGAGATTCAGAGAGTTCTGGAAAAATATCTGAATCTGGAACATACGGAGATATCCATTCAGATGGATATCAGAGGAGAGATAAAACAGGGGATGGAGCATGTTAAAACAATACAGATTAAGGGATTATAAATTTCGACTGATCCTGTGGGTGATCGCTCTTTCGGTGCTCGGTATTATGATCATCGGAAGTGCGGATAAGGATGTTCAGCAGAAACAGATCATCGGACTGATCGCCGGATTATTATTGATGGTCATTGTTTCTCTGATCGATTATGTCTGGCTTCTCAAATTTTACTGGATTTTTTATTTTATCGGGCTGGCCCTGCTTGGCGCCGTGATCCTTCGCGGTACCAATGTCAACGGCGCGACCAGATGGCTGGTGATCGCAGGTATTCAGATTCAGCCCTCCGATATCATGAAGATCATTCTGATTATGTTTTTTGCGCAGTTTTTCTCAAAGCACGAGGATGATCTCAGTACCTTTAAGACCATTGTGATGTCACTGATTATTCTGGTGGTTCCATGGTATCTGATCTACAAGCAGCCCAATCTTTCTACCAGTATTCTGACATTACTGCTTTTTGCGACAATCTATTTTGTTGCAGGCTTGAGCTATAAAGTAATTGGTGGTATTATAGCAGTATGTATCCCTGTGGTACCTATTTTTGCCAATCTGCTTTTAAAGCCCGGTCAGACCTTTGTACAGGAATATCAGCTGATACGTATTCTTGCTTGGCTTTACCCGGAGCAGTACCCGGATGCTGCCGCTCAGCAGATCAATTCAATCATTGCCATCGGTTCCGGTCAGCTCTACGGTAAGGGACTTGAGACTACAGCCGTAGAATCTGTAAAGAACGGCAACTTTCTTGCAGAGGCACAGACGGATTTTATTTTTGCAGTGGCAGGAGAGGAGCTTGGTTTTCTCGGATGCTGTATCATCATTATTCTTGAGATTCTGATTGCACTGGAATGCTTTTATATCGGTCGTAATGCGCGGGAGATGTCCGGCACGATTCTGTGCAGCGGCATGGGTGCATTAATTGGTATCCAGAGCATTATGAATATATGTGTTGCTACGGGCCTGATGCCTAATACCGGTCTGCCGCTTCCTTTTGTGAGCGCCGGTCTGACCTCTCTGATGACATTGTTTATCGGAATTGGTCTGGTATTGAATGTCGGACTTCAGGTCAAAAAATATTGATTGATCCATTGAAAGGAGGAAAACCCATGAATATAGGTTTGATCGCACATGATTCTAAAAAAATCCTGATGCAGAATTTTTGTATTGCCTATCGCGGGATTCTTGCAAAACACCATTTATTTGCAACCAGTACCACCGGACGTCTGATTGAGGAAGCGACCGGTCTGAGCACGACCAAGTACCTTACCGGACATCTCGGCGGTATGCAGCAGGTCGCTGCACAGATCGAGCAGAACCAATTAGATCTGGTCATTTTCCTGCGGGATCCCCTGCATCCGAAGTCCCATGAACCGGATATCAAGGATGTATCTCGCCTCTGCGACACCTACAGTGTTCCACTGGCGACAAATCTGGCGACAGCAGAGATGCTGATCAAGTCCTTAGACAGAGGAGAGTTAGAGTGGCGTGAGATGTACAGATAATGCAGTAAACCAACCTTTGACCCGGGCACAGCTACGTTTGCAGAAGCGCAGACGGCGTCAGAGAAGGAATGCGCTTCTTGCCTCATGTCTGTTCTGCCTGCTGCTTGCTGTCGGGAGCATGCTTTATTACTTTATATTCCGTTCTCATGAGATCTCCTTTGAGGATCCATACGATATCAATCATGAGATCTATGGCGTGTTGAATCTGCCTTCTATGACGAGCGGACGGGCCGAGCCCTTTACAGCGGATTTGTGTGTCACCGCTGATGACGTGAATTTTGACGGGATCAGTCTTTCATATGCCGAGGCAGGGGCGCTTATGGATCTGTCGGAGCATAAGGTGCTTTTTGCAAGCAATATACATGAGCGACTTTATCCTGCCAGTCTGACCAAGATCATGACCGCTCTGATAGCGCTCAAATATGGAAATCTCGACGACGTCATCACAGTGGATGAGATCGCTCTGGATATTGATCCGGAATCTTCTGTGGCATATCTGGAGTATGGCGATCAATACACGCTGCGTCAATTGATCTACGGACTTCTGATCGCCTCCGGCAACGACGCCGGTAATGCCATCGCGTACCATGTGGGCGGCAGTATTGAGAATTTTGTTTCTATGATGAATTCCGAAGCGTATGCTATCGGCGCGACCAATACACATTTTACCAATGCTCATGGTCTGCAGGATGAATCGCATTATACCACACCGTATGATATCTATCTGATGTTCCGTGAGGCAATGCAGTATGATGTGTTTGCAGATGCCATCAATCAACAGGTATATGTTGTTACGTATACTGCGGCGGATGGTGAACAGTATGAGCGTACATGGACCTCCACCAGCCATTATTTTACCGGAGAAGCAGTCCCGCCGGAAAATATTACCGTTTTTGGAGGTAAAACCGGTACCACAGATGAAGCGGGAGCATGTCTTTCCCTGCTGAGTAAGGACGTCTACGGGAATTCTTACTTCAGCGTGATCATGGACGCGCAGACCAAAGATGATCTTTATGAGGAAATGAATGAACTTTTGTCCATAATTAACAAAAAGTAGTTGTAATTGAAAAAGTTGTGAGGTATAATTGTACATAACACGAAACCTAAGGAGGAGATTACAATGATACAGATAATCGCAGGTACAAAAGGAAACGGAAAGACCAAGTTCTTACTGGATAAAGTGAACTCAGAAATCAAATCTGTACACGGTAATATTGTATATCTGGATAAGAACACAAAGCATATGTATGAATTAAATAATAAGGTGCGTCTGATCAATGTTTGCGACTACGGTCTGGAGAATGCGGACGAGTTTCTTGGATTTATCAGCGGCATTATTTCACAGGATCACGATCTGGAGCAGATGTATCTGGACAGCTTCCTGAAGATTGCCAACCTTGAGAACGCAGATATTTCTGCTACCCTTGACAAGCTTGCAGCCATCGGCGAGAAATATCAGATTACTTTCGTTTTGAGCGTTTCCACTGATGTTGAGAATCTTCCGGAGAATATGCGTCAGCATGTGATCGTATCACCGTAAGAGTTTTGGCAGTTACATAAGGAAAAGGTTATGCCGGATATTACGTCCGGCATTTTCTTTGTGATATAAGAAGCTGGCAAGGCACATTTTTATTTATAGCAAGACACTGTTCTGTATTGTACAATTACATGAGGAGTTTTATGGCATTCTTTAATCGTAGAAATAAAAGCAAAGTAGTTCCTTGGCGTGAGAATTCTATTTTCAATATCGGAACCATCATGTTCGGAATCCTGTTTGTCTATATGCTGATCTGTCTGGTACTTTATCTGACCGCGACACATATCACGGCTTATGAAGTGACGGCAGGACCTCTGTCCGGCAATTACCGTTATTCTGCAGTTGCGCTCAAGTCCGAATCTGTCGTTTATACCTCTCAGTCCGGACCCATCCACTATTATGCCAGAGAGGGCAGCAAGGTAGGAGTCGGCGCAGGGATCTATTCCATCGGTTCTCTGAACCTTGCGCAAGAGCCCTCCGATCTGTCTGAGGAGGAACTGACGAGCAGTGATTATGCACATCTTCACAGTATTGCGTCTAACTTCGCATATAACTATTCACCGGTTTCTTATCAGGATGTATATAATTTTCAAGCCGATGCACAGACTGCCATGCTGGAGCTTTTGTCCCAGCGTTCGCTGGACAATGCACAGCAGGGACAAGGCGCTGCTCTGAATCTGATTCCAACACAGCAGGATGGTATCGTCGTATATTCTGTGGATGGTATGGAGAATGATACTCCTGAGGATCTTACGGAAAAGGATTTTAACCGCAAGAATTATACCAGAACCAATCTGCGCATGAAGGAATCTGTCAACGCCAATGATCCGGTCTATAAACTGATCACCAGCGAAAACTGGTCTCTGATTATTTTGCTTGATCGAAAAACTGCAACAGAGCTGGCAGATCAGACCGTGATCCGATTCCGTTTTATGGAGGATGGCTCCACCTTCAATGCGGATTTTTCAATACTTCAGGTAGACGGCAATTATTACGGAAAACTGGATATCAGCAATTCTCTTATTCGTTATGCCGCAGATCGATACGTAGATATCGAATTACTGGTAAATCGTCAGAGTGGATTGAAGATCCCCAACAGCGCGATCGCAGAAAAGGTGTTCTATAAAATACCTCTTGAATTCGCCATAATCGATGAAGAAAATGAAAATGAGATCGGTCTTCTGACTGAGACCTATGATACAGATGGATCCGCTATCACCAAATATATCAACGCCACCGTTTATGAAAAGACGGAGAATGAATTCTATGTAGACACAGAGCTTTTCCATGAGGGCGATTATGTTCTCATGAAAGACTCCTCCAAACGCTACCAGATTTCCGAAAAGAAATCTTTGATCGGTGTCTACAATATCAATAAAGGCTATCCCATATTCCGTGAGATCACCATTATCGATGAGAATGAAGAGTATTGTATTGTCGAGAGTAACAGCGCCTACGGTCTTGCACAGTATGACCATATTGCACTGGATGCATCTGCAGTAAAGGAGGATGCGGCATAGCGATCAGGCACTTCATAAGTGTGCTATGGTTGGATAAGAGATAAAGGAGGAATACAACATGGTTGTTGAAAATTATAGAGACGTACTGCATCGTGTGGAGGAATCCTGCAAACGTGTTGACCGGGATCCGAGGGAAGTCACCCTGATCGCAGTCAGCAAGACAAAGCCTATCTCCATGATCCGGGAGCTTCTGCCGGAGCATGTCATGGACTTTGGAGAAAACAAGCCTCAGGAGCTAAAGGAAAAATATGGCGAGCTCCCATCCGATCTGCACTGGCACATGATCGGACACCTGCAGCGCAATAAAGTAAAATATATTATTGACAAGGCCTGCATGATCCACTCTCTGGACAGTATCCGCCTTGCACAGACCATTCAGACAGAAGCCGAAAAGCACCGATTGATCATGCCGGTTCTGATCGAAGTGAATATAGCAGAAGAGGAGTCCAAATTTGGTCTTCACGCAGAGGAGGTTGTGGATTTTATCACAGAAGTCTCCCAATATCCGAATCTCAAGGTTTCCGGATTGATGACCATCGCTCCTTTTGTAGAAAATCCCGAGGAAAACCGGATTCATTTTCGAAATTTATACAATTTGTTTGTTGACATTAAAGGCAGAAACATTGATAATGTAGATATGTGCAGCCTAAGCATGGGTATGACAAATGATTACGAAGTAGCCATCGAGGAAGGTGCGACCATGGTACGTGTCGGTACCGGAATTTTTGGCGAACGAGCGTATAACGCTTTGGTGGACGCTGAATAGATAGGAGATTTGGAAATGAGTTTTCTGGATAAGATATTGAATGCAATGAAGTTAAACGATGATTATGATGACGAGGATTTTCTGGAGGATGAGCTGGATGTTTATGAGGCAGACCGTCCGAAGAGATCTCTTTTCAAGAAATCATCTTCTATAAAGAATGATTATGATGACTTTGACGAGGACGAGGATGAGCCGATCGTTCGTAAGGCTCCCCGCCAGACTGCGAAGACGGTGAAGGCTCCCGCGTCGATGAAGCCAAGAGCCGCATCCGCTGCAGCGACTTCCTCGAAGGTTTCTCCGATCCGCACCCGCAAGAATGTAAATGATATGCAGGTTTGCGTGATCAAGCCCCGCAGTATGGAGGATGCCAGAGAGATCACTGAGACGCTTCTTTCCAACTGTACGGTTCTTCTGAATCTTGAGGGTCAGGATGTAGAGCTTTCTCAGAGAATCATTGATTTCACCTCCGGTTCCTGTTATGCGATGAGCGGTAATCTTCAAAAGATCAGCAATTATATCTTTATCATTACCCCGGCTTCCGTGGACGTATCCGGAGATTTTCAGGATATTTTAAGCGGTGCGTTTGATGTTCCGCCGATGAACTTTGATTATTGATGATCATCTCATATATTCCTGATGCTCTTTCTTATACATTGACTTCATAAACCTAGAGGAGATTTTTAAATGCAGGATAAGACAGAACACCGCCTTTTTGTAAATACAGGAGCTGACGATGGATATACGATTTATTTTGAAGACGGATTTGAACATCTGAAGGACTATTTGGAGAAGGATTGTCATATTACATCCCGCAAGGTCTGCATCGTAACAGACAGCACGGTGCATCAGCTCTACGCAGATGCAATTCGTGCTTTGCTGGCAGATGCCTGCACCTATCTGACTACCTTCGTTTTTCCTGCAGGCGAGCAGAGTAAGACCTTGTCGACGGTGCGTGATCTCTATGAGCATCTTATTCTGGAACGTTTTGAACGTAAGGATCTTATCCTTGCGCTGGGGGGCGGTGTCGTCGGTGATCTGGCAGGCTATGCCGCCGCTACCTATCTTAGAGGCATCGATTTTGTACAGGTTCCCACCACATTGCTTGCGCAGGTAGACAGCAGCATCGGCGGTAAGACCGGTGTTGATTTTGATTCTTATAAAAATATGGTCGGAGCTTTTTATCAGCCAAAGCTTGTGTATATGAATTTTCAGGTACTTTCCACACTGACGGACGAGCAGTTTGCCTGCGGTATGGGAGAGGTTCTCAAGCATGGGCTTATCAAAAATGCCTCCTATTACGAATGGACGATCGAGCATCTTTCCGAAATTGCCGATAGAGAGCTCGACATTCTGAAGCATATGGTGCTTGAGAGCTGTAAAATCAAATGCGCCGTAGTGGAAAAAGATGTAAAGGAGCATGGTGAGCGCGCTCTACTGAACTTCGGACATACCATCGGGCATGCGATTGAGAAGGTAAAATCCCCGCAGCTTCTGCATGGTCAGTGCGTAGCTCTTGGATGTGTCGCCGCCGCTTATATTTCTTATCAGAGAGGTTTTCTCTCTACAGAGGAGTTTTATGAGATCCGCGATATGAATGTCGGCTTTGACCTGATGTTCACGGTGGACGGGATTGATTCCGAGCAGATCCTGCGCCTGACAAAGTCCGATAAAAAAATGGATGGTGGACATGTAAAGTTTGTGCTTTTGAAAAAAATCGGTAAGGCTTTCATAGATACCACCGTTACGGACGAAGAAATGCTGGCCGCAATTGACTTTATTAATGCCGATAAGCTGATGCTGGATTAGAATCGGGGTTTTATATGTCAAATACAACAAAGAAATATCAAAGCTTATTTTTCGCCGCAATCGCTGTTATATGCTGGATTGCGGCGGATCAGTTTACAAAATATCTGGCAGTACGCTATCTAAAGTCCACCGGGGATTCCTATGTATTGATTCCCGGTGTTTTAGAGCTTTCCTATCTGGAGAATCGCGGTGCTGCGTGGGGAATGCTGCAGGACGCACGTTGGCTGTTTCTGGCTATTACCGTGGTATGTGTGATCTTTTTTTTACGCCTTTATCTTCGTTTTTCCTTTGAGCGCAGATATGTGCTGATGCGTATTTTGATCACTGCTCTGATCGGAGGGGCTATCGGTAACGCCATCGATCGGAGTATACACGGGTATGTCGTAGATTTTATCTGGATCTCGCTGATCAATTTCCCTGTATTTAACGTGGCTGACTGCCTCATCACCGGATCTATTCTATTATGTTTATTGTTTTACAGAAAAGAGGTTGCTGCATGGCTGAGAGAAGACTGAACGTTGAATCCCCTATGACGCCTGTGCGCATTGATAAGTATCTGTCTGAGACGCTCTCAGACGTCTCCAGATCCTTTTTGCAGCGTCTACTCAAGGAAGAGATGGTTACTGTAAACGGGAGGTCTGTAAAGGCCAATTACAAGGTTGCCGGTGGGGACGAGATCCTGCTCACCATTCCCGAGGAGACGCAGCCCGATATTCTTGCGGAAGATATTCCTCTGGATATTTTATATGAAGATCCGGATCTCATTGTTGTGAATAAGCCTAAAGGAATGGTGGTGCATCCCGCTTCCGGTCATTACAGCGGCACTCTGGTGAACGCGCTCATGTTTCATTGCAAGGACGATCTCTCCGGAATCAACGGCGTCATGAGACCCGGAATCGTGCATCGCATTGACCGCAATACGACTGGATCTCTGATTGTTTGCAAAAATGATTTTTCCCACAATCATATTGCTGCCCAGCTGAAGGAGCATTCCATCAATCGCAGATATCGCGCCATTGTACATGGGAACCTCAGGGAAGACGAGGGCGTCATAGATGCTCCCATCGGAAGACATCCTCTGGAACGCAAAAAGATGGCCGTAAATGTGCGCGGAGGAAAGCATGCCGTCACTCATTACCGGGTCTTACAGCGCTTCGGCAATTATACCTATATTGAATGTCGTCTGGAGACCGGACGTACCCATCAGATCCGCGTCCATATGAGCAGTATTCATCATCCGATTCTGGGAGATGATGTCTATGGTCCCGCAAAATGTCCCATTGCAGGCTTGCAGGGACAGACACTTCATGCGCAGACACTTGGATTTATTCATCCAAGAAGCGGAGCATATATGGAATTTTCCGCTCCCTTACCTGAGTATTTTCAATCCTTATTAAATAAATTCGAAAATAATGTGAAAAATCGCTAATTAGTCTATACTAGTTAGCGATTTTGTTGTATACTATTTATATCTAAATGGAAAGGGGTGTCAATTATGGCATGTAATACAATCATTACCATTGGAAGACAGTATGGTAGCGGCGGAAGAGAGATCGGATCAAAGCTTGCAAAGTCACTCGATATCAAGTTTTACGACAACGAGCTTCTGGATCGTGCAGCCAAGGATAGTGGCATCTGTCAGGAATTATTTGAGAATCATGATGAAAAGCCCAGCAGCAGTTTCCTTTATTCATTAGTAATGGATACTTATTCTATGGGGTATTCCGCGGCAGCACTCTCCGGAATGCCGATCAATCATAAAGTATTTCTGGCTCAGTTCAACGCGATTAAGGAGATCGCCAATGAGGGACCCTGTGTTATGGTTGGACGATGCGCGGATTATGCGCTTGAGGATTATAAGAATGTTCTAAATGTGTTTATTTACGGTGATATGGATGCCAGAATCAAGCGAATCGCACAGCGTCGCAATCTCACGGATGCTAAGGCCAAGGATGCCATTCAGAAGACGGATAAGCAGAGAGCGAGCTATTATAATTATTATACCAGTAAACGCTGGGGAGATATTGCCAGCTATGATCTTTGCATTAACAGCGGAATCCTCGGTATCGACGGCACGGTAGATTTTCTCTGTGACTACGTCAGAAAGGCAGAGGAGCACCGATGAAGTTCGTAATCCAGCGTGTATCAGAAGCATCTGTGACAGTGGAAGAGCAGATTATCGGACAAATCGGTCGTGGCTTTTTGGTTCTTATCGGTGTCGGTCAGGAGGATACTACGTCCAATGCTGATATTCTGATCAAAAAGATGATCGGGCTTCGTATCTTTGAGGATGCGCAGGGGAAGACCAATCTTTCTTTGAAGGACGTGGGTGGCTCCCTGTTGCTGGTATCCCAGTTTACTCTGTATGCGAACTGTAAAAAAGGGAATCGTCCAAGCTTCATCGAAGCAGGCGATCCCCAAAAAGCCAACGAATTATATGAATACATCATTTCAGAGTGTAAAAAGCAGGTATCCGACGTTCAGACCGGCGCCTTTGGCGCTGATATGAAGGTCGCTCTGGTAAATGACGGTCCTTTCACAATTTTGCTTGAAGCTTGATCGGTTTACGTAACTAAGTTCTGTAACCTTTTTATTCTTCACGCAGATGGACAGCAGAAGCAGCACGTCTTCTGCGTTCATCGTCCATCGCTGCATAGTGCTTCTTCGTAGTATTTACATCCTTATGACCAAGTACATCCGCCACCAGATAAATATCACCGGTTTCCTGATATAACGCCGTACCATAGGTGCTTCGCAGCTTATGCGGCGTGATTTTTTTGGTGGTCGTGATCGCCTTCGCGTATTTTTTTACCAGATTCTCCACGGCCTGCACACCGATACGGCGTCGCTGAGTCGAAAGAAAAAGGGCATTTTCATGTCCCAAGATCGGTGTGACACCGGAGCGTTCCTCCAAATAATCCCGAAGAGCCCGTTCCACCTCATCACCAAAATAGACGATCATCTCATTGCCGCCTTTTCGGACAACCTTGATCCCATTATTCTTAAAATCTACATCCTGCAGATCCAGTCCTACACATTCCGATACACGGATGCCCGTACCCAAAAGCAAGGTTACCAAAGCCAGATCCCGCGTCTTCGTCTTTTCCCAATAGATCTTTTTCTGACCTGTCAGAGTATCTCCACAGTGCTCAATATAATCCAGCAGAGAAGCCGTCTCATCAACATCCAGACGGACGATCGCCTTATCGTGGATTTTCGGAATATCTACCAGCACGGAAGGATTCGTCTGTATCAATTCCCGCTTAAAGTAATATGCATAAAATCCCCGCAATGCGACCATTTTGCGCTTCATGGCGCGTTCACCGTTGGTCTTCATATCATCATCTGTGCGATAGACCTTCAGATATTCCAGATATTCCTCGATATCAACCGCTTTGAGCTGATCCAGAACCTCAACATCAATGTCCTGCATCGTTTTATTCTTAAATAAAGGGTTAGAATCCAGCAAAAACTGAAAGAACACACGCATATCATATGCATAGGAAATTCTGGTACGTGTAGACGTGGTGGGCTCAATAGCCCGAAAATAATCCTTGGCAAAGCCCGGCATGGTCTGCAGAATTTCACGCAGACGCAAGGTATTATCAATATTTTTTTGTTCGTGGTAAGTCAATTGTGATCTATCCATATAAACTCCTCTCGATCTATTGGAAAAACTATGGTTTGTCGTATAGATATGTATAGATCCATATTACTATCTCTTTGAGGATCTGTCAATATCAACTAATATTTCAAATTGTAGAAAAAGTGGGCGTTTGAAAATATATACTATGTAGAATCATTACAATACAAAATATAAAGCTCTCCGCATAGCATGCTATACAAAGAGCCTTCTTCCTGCTCGAAATGATTTGTGTACAGAAATCATCTATATGCTGAAATTATTTACGTTCTACAGAACAATACGGAACCATGAGCACCTGACCATATTGCACCTCAACGCCAAGGTTATTAATTCTGCGTACTTCACGGATATAGTCCTTAATGCTGCCATAATCCTCTGTACAATATTCCTGTGCAATGCTCCAAAGCGTATCATCACGATCCACGCGAACATCGGTATAGTATTTGAAGGTATCGCCTGTCGGATCCTTCGCAAACACATCCAGATTGCTGAAGGCCAGCGAGATCAAGAAAGCAGCCAGCAGCATTCCTGCTGCAAGTACTATTCTGCGATTTCTCTGTGTACGACGTCTTCTTGCCCGTATCCTTGTCCTGTTCATAAGTATTCCCCTCATCTTTCTGCTAACCCAACCACAAGTGAACATTTGTTCTTTTCGTGATTTTATTATAAAACCAGAACAGATGTTTGTCAATACTTATATCTCATTTTTCGAACATATTTTCGCATTTATTGCAAGCTTTGATTTTTGTAAAACTCCTTCGCCTGACGAAGTCCGTCTCCCATAGTCTCCATCGTTCTTTTGAAGGATTGTGCCGGTTCATCTCCCAGATCTTTGATTCCCGTCAGCGCCTCCAGATGATCGACATCGTCCAGCGGCAAAATAAAATATTTCGATCCATCTTCATCCTGATAACGATATACCCACGTCGGAAGCAGCTCCACATCCGTAATACTTACCCTGCCGGAAGTATCTCTGTGGAGATGCAATGTGACCATTACGCCATCCTCGGTATGCCCTGTCGGCATCTCATCCATCAGATAGGTACGCTGGTTGCTCAGAGCATTTCCCTCTGAAAATACGCAAAACGCCGAGTGAGTTCTGTCCGCAGTCTCCAATACCGTGATCGGCTGCTCACAGTGCGGATGGCCGCCAATGATGGCGTCTACTCCAAGGTCACAGAGCTTTTGTGCCATCTCATCCTGATAATCGGCTTCTGTCAACTGATACTCGATTCCCCAATGCATCTGCACGATAATAAACTCTGCCCCTTCCGATTTCATGGAAGCAATGTTCTGCTTTACTTCCATGTAAAACGGCTCCAAATCATCATAGTCAAAGCTGTTTATCAGATTCTGATCACCTTCATCCAGCGGTATTCCGTTAATATTCGTCCCGATCCCGGGAGTCTCATAGACATAATTCAGAAAGCCAAGCTTCACGCCTCTGACATCCGCTATCGTATATTGTTTTTCCTGCTCACTCTTACGGATACCGGAATACGCGATTCCAAGCTTCTCATAGGTCTGCATAGTTCGGTGAAATCCCGTCGAAAACGCATCATACACATGATTGTTTGCAAGGAACTGCAGATCTACGCCACTGTCTCTGATATTCTCAATAATGGCGTCCGGCGAATGGAACATAGGATATCCGGAATAGCCCATCTCCTCTCCTCCCAGAGCTCCTTCAAATTCACAGGTCATATAATCGGGCGCGCTGTAATAGGGAGCAATGTAGGTATAGATGGATGAAAAATCATACTCTCCGTTCTCATCCGGATAGGAATCGATAAACGGAGAATGCAGGAGCATACAGCCTGTACTCCCCACCGTAATGTCCTGCTCCGTATAAACCTTTTCCGTTTCTGTCTCACTCTCCACCTGCACTTCCTGTACAAATACAGATTGTATCGCTGCAGCCAGCGATCGTCCGCCAAATATCAAGACTTTTATCACAGCAAACAACAGGATAATACCAATCAGAATAAAAGCCGCAAAGCACAATACGGCCTTTTCCTGTCGCTTTCGCTCCTGTCTATGATAAGCCTTATACTTTTCTGGGCTCAATGTTTTTTTCAGACGCTCATCTTTTTTTCGATTATGAAGCTGTCGAAACCGAAAATTGCTGTATTCCTTCTCCAGACGGTCTAAGCCCTCTTTTATTTTCTTGAAAATAGTATTCCGTAGATTTCCGGAATGTTTCTTTTCCCCCTTATCTTCTGTGTTCATGACTCTCTCCCATTGCCTATTTTATCGTCAAAGTATTTCTTCTCAAGATGCAAGGAAGCCCGCCTTACGGCGGACTTCCTATAAAATTATCAAAGTCGTCAAACAATCTCTCTGAGCTTGCGGATATCGTCGATCACATACGTCGGGTTCAGCTCCTTCGGCAAGGCATGATGATGCGGATTGTACCAGCAGGTATCCATACCCGCCTTAATTCCCCCCGCAATATCTGCCGACAGCGAATCGCCCACAAGCAGAACCTTCTCAGGATCAAACTCACCGATCTGAGCAAAGACATATGCAAAATACTCTCTGCGGGGCTTCTGATAGCCCACATCCTCAGAGACAAATACCCCGTCCGCCAGCTGATCCAATCCACAGATCGCAAAACGGCTGTGCTGTGTGGCAGATACCCCGTTCGTCACTATATAAATTTTGTGAGACATGGAAAGCTCTTCACATAGCTCTCTTGCTCCATCAATCCAAAATGCCGCCAGTCCCAGCTGATCCTGATAAGTCACCCGGACCGTGTTTGGATCCGCATCTAAGCCCAAATGGACAAACAGTCGGCGAAACCGTTCTGCCAGAAGCGTCGGCTTATCTATGATTCCCTGCTCAAACTCCTTCCAGCACTGCTGATTGATGGAAGAATACATTGCCAGCACATCATCATTCATCTCCAGACCATGCTGTGCAAATGTCGCACGAATCGCCTGCTCTTCTGCCTTTTTAAAATCCAGAAGCGTTTCATCCGCATCCAGAAGCAGTATCTCATATTTCATGGAATTCTCCTAGTGATGGAACAGACGGATGCCCGTAAACGCCATCACCATATGATATTTATTACAGCAATCGATCACGAGATCATCACGCACGGAACCGCCCGGCTGCGCAATATACTGTACGCCGCTCTTATGAGCACGCTCAATATTATCACTGAATGGGAAGAATGCGTCGGAGCCAAGCGTCACGCCGCTCATCTGATCCAACCACTCACGCTTCTCCTCTCTTGTCAGCGGGTCGGGCTTCTCCTTAAATACCTTCTGCCATGCGCCATCCGCAAGTACATCCATATATTCGTCGCCAATATATACGTCAATCGCATTGTCACGGTCAGCACGACGGATATTATCGAGGAAAGGCAGATTCATCACCTTCGGGTTCTGGCGAAGCAGCCAGTTGTCTGCCTTCTGACCTGCAAGTCTGGTACAATGTACACGCGACTGCTGACCGGCACCGATACCGATGGCCTGACCATCCTTTACATAGCAAACCGAATTAGACTGTGTATACTTCAACGTAATCAGAGCGATCTTCATATCACGGATCGCCTCCTCAGGCAGTTCCTTATTCTCCGTCACGATGTTAGAAAGCAATTCATCATTGATCGGAAGCTCCTGACGTCCCTGTTCAAATGTAATACCGAATACCTCCTTATGTTCGATGGGAGCCGGTACATAATTCTCATCGATCCTGATCACGTTATAATTGCCGTTCTTCTTGGCACGGAGGATCTCAAGCGCTTCCTCCGTATATCCCGGAGCAATGACGCCGTCAGAGACCTCACGCTTGATCAGCATCGCCGTATCCTTATCACAGGTATCAGAAAGAGCAATAAAATCACCAAAAGAGGACATACGGTCTGCACCTCTTGCACGTGCATAGGCACTGGCCAGAGGAGAAAGCTCTCCGCAATCGTCTACCCAGTAAATCTTCGCCAGAGTCTCTGTCAGCGGCAGTCCGATGGCTGCTCCTGCCGGAGAAACATGCTTAAAGGATGTCGCAGCCGGAAGTCCGGTTGCCTGTTTCAGCTCACGAACAAGCTGCCATCCGTTGAACGCATCCAGAAAATTGATATATCCCGGTCTGCCTGAGAGTACTTCTATGGGAAGCTCCCCCTCTTTCATATAGATACGGGATGGCTTCTGATTCGGGTTACAGCCATATTTTAACTGAAGTTCCTTCATGAATCCTTCCTCCTTAGTTGTTCTTATTCACGATCCTTGTCTCATACTCGCCGGTAGCAATATCAATATAGCGCACAAACAGAGAGACCTTGTTATCCGCATTCAGACTGTTCCAGAGCTTCTCCGTAAAAGCGTCCATATCATCACACATAGCAACCAGCTTCGGCTCACCCTCAAAGCTCGGCAGAGGATTACCGTCACACTGATATGTATGTATAAAATGTCCCTCACCGTTCAGCGGGTTCTCATAAGCAAAGGTATAACGGCTACAGGAATCCGGGTTGCCGTTGCTGCTCTTTAAAATAGACATGGCATAGTTGAATTTGCCATTCTCAATGTGCATGATACCGGAAATACGCGGTGTATAGTTCGGAGCATCCGGTTCAAATTCACGGCTGCGCAGAGACTGTTCAAAGGTCATCTGGCTGTCCATACCTGCATAAATTGTATCAGTCTGGTCACCATTTGTCACGATCGTCTTGTTCCCCAGTACACGAACCGGCGCATAGATGATCAGGCTCGGGTCTGTCAGCTTTGACGGATCAAATGCTTCTGTACGAATCCCCTCTCCCTCCGTGACAAAAACACGATTGCGGCTGTTCTCACTGCGTCCCATAATAAAGTATGCTGTAACTGCCTTCGTACCATCCGGCGATTTACCGATCACAATACCGCGTCCCGGATATGCATTCGCCTTCAATTCCTGTTCCAGTGATAACAATTTCATAAATTTCTCCTTTCAACCTTACAGCATGACCGCTGTATCCTACGTATCACACGACATCTCAATCATACTATGTTCCCAAAGGAACTTCAAGCAATTTTTAAACATAAAATACGAACTTTTGTTTGCATTTTATATCAACTTATTATATACTAAATTACATATTACATAAAAGAAAGAGGCATTTATGAATATCATAATTTGCCGAAAGGAGTCCGTTCTATGGCATACGGAAAGATTACGAAAAAACAGACTGAAATCTTGGAATATATGAAAAACGAGATCTTAAATAAGGGCTTTCCTCCTTCTGTCAGAGAGATCTGCGAGGCTGTAAATTTAAAGTCCACTTCCTCCGTTCATTCTCATTTGGAATCTTTGGAAAAAAATGGATATATTCGACGAGATCCGACGAAGCCCAGAGCTATCGAGATCATCGATGATAACTTTAATCTTGTGCGCCGTGAGGTGGTAAATGTCCCCCTTCTGGGGCGTGTCGCAGCAGGCGAGCCGCTTCTTGCCGTGGAGAATGTGGAGAGCTATTTCCCTATTCCTGCGGAATTTATGCCGAATGTACAGACCTTTATGCTGAATGTTCAGGGCGAGAGCATGGTGAATGTCGGCATCTTCGACGGCGATCAGATTCTGGTACAGCAACAGTCCACCGCCCACAACGGAGATATCGTTGTTGCGCTGGTGGAGGATTCTGCAACCGTGAAGACCTTCTATCAGGAGGACGGCTATTACCGACTGCAGCCGGAGAATGATTTTATGGATCCTATCATTGTACGCGATGATCTGCAGATTCTCGGCAAGGTGATTGGAGTTCTCCGTTTTTTCAAATAACCGCGATCCTGTTTTCAGAGTATTAAAAAGCCTGCGAAAGATCATCTGATCTCTCACAGGCTTTTTGACATCATCGACCCCTGCAGCGTATACATTCTGTGATTTGTTCGCAGCTGTCTCTTACAGTTGATCGATCTCCACGCTCTTACCGTCTCTCCAGATGCGCTCCAGATCATAGAAGATACGATTCTCCGCATCAAACACATGAACGATCACATCACCGAAATCCATCAGGATCCAGTTCGCCGTCTGATATCCTTCCATCTGCTTTACCGGTGTTCCCGCCTTGGTCAATGCTTCATCCACATTATCTACCAGAGCCTGCACCTGATTACGGTTTGTTCCGCTTGCGATAATAAAATAATCTGCCAGAACAGATACCTCTGTGATATCGATCACCTTAATATCCTGTCCTTTTTTATCCTCCAGCGCTTCCACTGCAAGCTTTGCCAATTTCTTTGATTTTTCAGATACCATCCTATACCTCCTTCTCTTTTTGCAGCAGCCGAGATTTATAATACTCATATGCACGTACCGTCATCGGATCCATTCCCTGACTGCTTCTGCGCAGATAGACCAACGTATCCGACATAATCTTAAATAAGGTCAGATCAAGATCCTTAAACACCATATTTCTTACATCGGTGAGATTGGACGCTTTATTCCGATGAGGCTCCATATAATCTGCAATATAGACGATTTTTTCAAGCTTCGACATGTCCGGTCTGCCTGTGGTATGATAAGTAATGGCATTTAGAATATCCTCATCTTCGATCCCATACTTTTCCTTTGCCAGAAATGCGCCGACCTTTCCGTGCAGAAGGTACGGGCTCGACGCCTCCAGCTCAGATATTTCGATCCCATGTTTTTTGCAGATCTTCAATTTTTTGGCATCCGGCATACATTTTGCACAGTCATGGAGCACACCCGCTACCTGAGCTTTTTCCATATCTTCCTGATAGCACATGGCAAGAGCTGCCGATGTATACATGACTCCCAGCGTATGCTCAAATCTACCGGAATCCATGTATTTTTTTACCGTCTTCTGTATTTTTAAAATATTATACATTCTGTTCTCCCGATACCTGCCGGATCAATCTTCACTCTTCAGATACAGACCCAGATCATGGATATAGGAAATCACACTATTGGGCAGATAATATCTGATGGGCTCATCCCGACGGATCCAGTTACGTATCATACGGGAAGAAATATCTATATTCGGCGTAGACAGCTTACGGATATCTGCATTCAGCGTTCGTTTCAAATGAGCGATCTGTGCATCCAGCTCCAGCATACTCACCTGATCCCGCACTGCCGCAACGATCACGCATCTCTTTACGATCTCTTCCGGCTCTCTCCAGTCTTCAAATTCAAAGAGAGAATCTGCCCCCATGATAAAATAATAGTCTGTATCCGGATTAGCCGCCGTAAGCCGCTCCAGCGTCTCCTTCGTGTAGGTATAGCCTCCCTCACGGGCTTCCTCCAGCGACAGCATAAAATGCGGATTATCCTGAATAGCCAGCTCTACCATCTCAATCCGTTCTTCAAGGGACGCCCTCCCCTCACGACACGGCTTGTGGGGAGGATTGCCCGAAGGCATGAACATCACTGCATCCAGCCCAAACTGATAATAGGCGCTCTCTCCGAGAATCAAATGACCCACATGAATCGGATCAAAGGTTCCTCCCATGATTCCTATTTTCTTTCTATCCATGGTATCTCCTCCAATATTATAATGGAAGCATTATTTTCTTTTTGTTGTCTTTGCCTTCCTTATAAAGCACGATCTTCTTACCGATCACCTGAACCACCTGTGAACGGGTTCTCTCGGCTACAACCGCCGCGATCTCCTTGGGATCGTCCATACAATTCTGCAGCACGCTGACTTTGATCAGCTCACGTGCATCCAACGCCTCCTGAATGGCTCTGGTGTTCTCCGGTGTCAGACTAGATTTTCCGATCTGGAAAATCGGCTCCATTGTCATCGCCAGACCCTTTAAATATGCTCTCTGCTTGCTTGTCATTTTTAT
>JAUNCG010000095.1 GCA_030526715.1 Eubacteriales bacterium | reverse complement strand
GCAAAAAATATCCAGAAGATCGCATCTTCCATCTTCACCTTCAGTTTACGGATCTTATGCAGGATCCAGATAGCAGTCCCTGCGGCCGCAATTAAAAGTAATACTCTAAACGTTGTTGACATATATTCCTCCCATGTACGCATTCCGTGAGTTTTCTGTTATCCTTCCCACTCTGTCCACGCAAAATCTATAATTCCTTATTTCACACCACATTCTATCATAAGTTCTTCGAATTGTTCTTTGTGATCACGACTGTTATATAATGTTCCATAGTCCGTCCCCCATCTACTCCTTACCCAAGTATAGCAGAAGCACCCATTTTCTCAACCCTTTCCACTCAGCTTCTCCATACACACCCAATAATTTTTCTCCCGCATATGTTTCGCATCCGCCTTTTTACCTGCATAGTCGCACTCTTTATTTTTCCAGTCGGCCCTTACTCGTCCATGATCCAGTACTCTGTCCGCTTCTGCCAATACCTTCAGATCAGCACCGCTGCGTTTCATCTGCTCAAGCAGCCCGTGGGCTCTCCTGTCATACTCCGGATGAATAAAGCTGTCTTCCTCCGCCTCATATTCCAGCTCAAAGATCTCCATGTCTGCTACATCCGGCAGATACATCTGTTCCTCCGAACTATCTGACAGGTGGAGATAATACAGCGCCGCTCTTTCTTTTCCTTCAGCCGTCCGCACAATGCGGCCAAGGCGCTGTATTCGCTGACGCTGCACGGATGTGCCTGACAACACAATACCAACAGCTATGTCCGGCACATCCACCCCCTCATCGACTGCCTTACAGGTGATAAGAATGCGGTATTCTCCCTCATGAAATCTCTGCAGTGCATTATGGTTTGCCTGCTTTCCCATCTGGTAATGATATCGTCCGACACGTCCCGGATATTGCTCATTCAGATATTTATACAATTCCTCTACCTGACTGATGCGCTCTCCGAAAATCATGATTTTCTCACGGATTCCAAGCAATTCGATCAATCTGCATACACATGGAATGCGAGTAGCTGCCAGACAGACCAGTTCCTTTCGTTTATATGATAGCTGAAGATAGGAAGAAGCTAGCTGCGCAATTTTTGCATTTTTACTATGTGTCATGGCTCGCAGCTGCTCAAACAGATCATAGCGCGAAATACTATCTGCACCGATCAAGCCTTTGCTTTGCATCGTACGGTAAATTACCAGCATACGATCTGTCAATTCCTGATAGCTCTGCGCTTCTTCTCCCAAAAAAGAAAGTCCTATATGAAAAATATCATAGTGACATACAGTTTTTGCTTTTGCTGCTTCTCGCATGCTGTAATGGTAAATTTTTCTTCCAAGGACAGACGCCAGATATCTCCCGTTCTCTCCGTCCGGCAGTGTTGCCGTCAGTCCGAGAGAATAGAATTGGGCTGCCATTTCTTTTATATGTGGCAAAAATTCAAATATGAGTTGATTCTGCTCACTGCTGTAATGATGGCATTCATCCGCAATCAGCAAAACCGGCTTTTTTTCTTTTAGCTCCCGCAAAATCTGTCGTGCCAGACGATATCTTGCAGAGTTCGCTATATATATAATATATTTGCACGATATATCCGGCGATTGTCCTGCGCCGCATAAGCTGATACTGCTTACGCCATGTTCCTGCAGTACCTTCTTCCACTGACGCATCAGAGCAGCTGTCGGCACAACTATGCGTACAAGTAGCTTTCCCTGACACTTTTTGTCCATTCTATCTGCTGCAGCAAGAGCCAGTCTGGTCTTCCCGGCTCCGGTCACTGCCTGCACGATGCCTCTTCCTTTATTCAAAAACCATCTATGCAGACATTCCTTCTGCCACTGATATAGCTCACTCATAATTATCTCACGAATTTTCTAATCCATCATTTGCGTTTTCCAAATTCTCTATTCGATATACTGCTCCAATGACGGGACTTCTTCTGTAAAGCTCTCTTTCCCAAGCTCTCTTACCGTTGTATTTCCAGTCTTTCCATACTGATATTGCTGATCCAGAAATTCTATCGCCGCACGGATCTTCGTCCGCAACAGATAGCCTCCGGACATGGTAGATTCCACGAGCTCCTCCACAGATACATTTGGCTGCCAATCATAGGCTCTTCCGTGAAATTCCTGTATTTTCACCAGAATCTCTCGTATTTCTTCCTTCGTCAGTGGAAGTAACTGTGAAGCTCTTGTCAAGGCTCCCAGAACCGCACGGATCGGCTCTGGATCTCCCTGCCAAGATGTCTCCAGATTCTCATACTCATGTTTTCCCTCGATCACGTCCTCGGAATATGAGGCACTCAGCGCAAAAAATGTATAGACCGACTCCAGCCCTTCCTCCGGAAACAGGAATTTTGCCATATTGTCGTAGGCTTTCAGACGAGCCTTTTTTCCAAGTCTTCCCATCAGTTCCGTCTCGTCCACAAGTATTACCCAGCCATGATATCCCAGCTGCACAAATAAATGCGCCATAAATCGAAAATAATCCTGACAATTCCTAGTTTTCACAAAATTTTGATTATACTTTACCGGATGATTAAAGATTCTGCGATAAATCTTTTTTAAAGAAGCATTCGCAATAAAATCACCCTCCAGATCTGCCTGCATCAGAAACTTCTCATCGGAATCCTCTGTATTCAGATAAGAGCGAAACAGATAATACAGCTTATCTGTCTCCAGTTGTTTCACCGCATACAGCAGCATTTCATTCGCCACCGGACTGTTCGCTGTAATTTTCTCAAACTCCTGTGCCACTCCCGGCTGCTTTCTTTGCGGAAGATATGTATTCTGCATGACCTTCTGATACAGGAGATACAGCTTGTCCATAGGTGTCTCTTTACTCAGCGAAAGATAAGAAACCACCATGTTGTTAGATTCTGCAATATTGAAAATCGTATTCAGTAAATGTGTCTTTCCCTCTCCGTACTTTCCGCTGATTACCATCCCGCCGGCTTTGCCCTTTTCACCTAAATCATTTAGTCTGGCTGAGATATCACTCATAATACGCGGTCTGGCCTCTGAAAAATATTGTCCGACTGCTTTGGATGGAATGCCGGAACGCAATGCCTCTACAATATGTCTTGCCTCAAAATCATACATGCTCCGACACCTCCTGCATGGTTTTCTGTATCAAATACGGGAGTCCCACACTACTATTTCTCACCTGCTGCAAGAGCTCCTGCGCCTCCGCTATATCCAGTTCTCGCACCGGCGGAAGCTGTTGTGTTTTTGCTGCCAACTGCTTTGACATCTCAACAATGATCTCCGGTGTATATTCCTGCGTGGCCAGCCGATCCAGATCAGCGATATCCGCAAAACGATTGAACCGCTCACCCACGATCTCATTCTGGATACGCATCCACAGCGCCTGATAAGATTTTAATCCTGTATTTTCCTCATCCATTAGAGAACGATCAAATGCAAACGTGAACATAATATGTTTCATACTGTCTATATCATCGATCAGCTGTCGAATACTCTCATAGGTATCCTCCCGTTTCATCTTTGTATAATGAAGCGGCTCCAAGCTCGATTTGCTGATCAGAATTTCCAGATCGTCAATCGCCACAAACACTCCGGCATATCCACCCATATGTACGATCTCTGACAGTGAACGCAGCATATGCCGTGCATTATATCTGGTGATCCTACTCGGATAAAATCCCAGCGCACGCAGCTGTGCCAGTTTTACTGTACGGTCACCTTCCAGCCATGCAAGCAGAAGCTCCTTATTCTGCTCTTCCAAAACCGGATATCCGAGAATACTTCCCGTCAGCATGCTGCAGGCCAGAGCAAAATTATTGTCAAGCATCGGATCATCCAGAAACAGTTCTTTGAGCTGTGTACGGATCTCTCTTTTTGTCAATGCATCATTCCATCCATTCTGGGACAGATAATCTATAAACCGCATTCCTTCCGGGATATCTGCACTGTCATATCCCATCTCTCTGATCAGACGATGACTTGCTGCCTGTAGACACTCCATCAGATCACACTGGCGCAAAATCTCAATATAGATTTCCCGAAAATCATGCATCCATACATCTCTTGCCGAAAATTTGACCGTTTTATATTCCGCTTCTTTCGCATCAGCAAGTACCTGATTCAGGAAAAATGTCTTTCCGCTGCCCTTTTTTCCGGTAATAAATTTTATCTTGCTTCCGCCATCTTTAATATATTCTTCCAGATATACTTTTTTCCAAAAATCTGTCAGAAAATCAATCCCTCGAGTCTCGTTCGTCATCATTTCTCCTTTTCGTAAAAGCAGATCGTTGTCAGATATTCTTCCTTTCCGTTCTGATCCAGTATCCGGATGGCTTTGCCTGTATTACGACTCGGTCCAAATTGGAACTTTCGTCCATTTTTTGTTTCATCCAGATGTTTTATATATAATCTTGCCAGATCGAACGCAAAGCTCTGCTGATCATATTCTTTGCGCGAACGGCTCATCGGTGCAAGCAGCTTATATAGGCTGGACAGATAAATATCTGTTCCCGGCGATTTTTTCTGCTTTAAAAGCGCGATATCGTACGCTTCTGCCAATTCATTTGCAAAGGCCTCCGCGTTAAAGGACGCTTTATTCAATTTTGCCTGCCCCGTCTTCACCAGCTCTGCCAGACTCTGCGGACGCATGCACTGTACCTTCTTGCGGTCTATATAGACGTCCTGATTTTCCGCATCCAGCTTCACACGATACGGAAACATCTCATAAACCGGAAATTCTCCCTGTACGTCGATCTGTCTATCCTCACAGGCTGCCATCATCTGTTCTGCAAAATCTCCGTTTTCAAAATAGGTCCTGCTGTCGAATTCATTTGCTTCCTTTTGCAGATTTTCTATGGTCTCATTCAGGGCTGCAGTCGTGTCGGACAAGGTCTGCAGATCGCGAAGCACTCCCTTCAAATCCCCGCTCTCCGTCTCCTTCACGATATTCTTTTGCAGCTTCTGTAGCGCTGCCAGCTTATCCTTCATGTTCTTCTCCAGTGGCTGTAATTGTTCATATAATGCTTCGTAATTCATGTCTCTTCTCCTTTGTACAAC
>JAUNCG010000031.1 GCA_030526715.1 Eubacteriales bacterium | reverse complement strand
CGAAAGCCGGTGCAGCTGTTTCATGCCGCATTGGTGTCTTTCGCAGAAAGACGGGATATAAGTATGAGAATCACCATAGTATGTGTCGGTAAGATCAAGGAGAAATATTTTGCGGATGCGATCGCGGAATATCGAAAGCGTCTGACAAGATACTGCAAGCTGGATATCATAGAGCTGGCAGATGAGAAGACTCCGGACGGCGCTAGCTTGGCGCAGGAACAGCAGATCAAGGAAAAAGAGGGCGAACGGATCCTCAGATCGATCCGTGATACATCCTTTGTGGTAGCCCTGGCGATTGAAGGAAAAAAGAAGACTTCCGAAAAGCTTGCAGCATTTATAGAACAGAAGGGGATCTCAGGAGAAAGTGATCTGACCTTCGTGATCGGAGGCTCTCTTGGTCTGGATACAAGAGTTCTGCATAGAGCAGATGAACTGCTCAGCTTTTCCGATATGACGTTTCCTCACCAATTGATGAGAGTGGTGCTGCTGGAGCAGATTTACCGCAGCTTCCGTATTATCCACCATGAACCCTATCATAAATAGAAGGAGCCCTGTGTGCCAATGATATCCATAGATGAAATTGTTTCTCAGTATCCCATTGTCCAATATCAGGTTTTGAACAGTCAAGAGATTCCGTTTTCGGAAAAGGTTCGCCATATTTGCCGCACGGAATGTGAACGCTATGGCAGATCATGGTCCTGCCCTCCGGCGGTAGGGGAAGTAAAAGCGTGTCGTCAACAGTGTCTTACCTATAAGCAAGCACTGATATTTACCACACTGGCGGAGGTGTCGGATGCCTCGATCATGTCGGAGACTCTGGCAACCCGGGCCGGACATGAGGACGTGACCCGCGCGATTTGCGAAGAATTGAAGAGGAGCGGTGCCGAGGTGTTGCCCTTGTCCAGCGAATCCTGCCAGATCTGTGAAGAATGTGCCTATCCGAATGCCTGCCGTTTTCCGGGAAAGGCGATCCCCTGTGTAGAGAGCTATGGGATTCTTGTGACAGAAATCGCGGAAAAATGCGGTATGGAATTTTACTATGATTCGCAGACGGTCACATGGTTTGGAATCATTTTTTTCAATCTATAGCTGTCAGGTCATGACATTTCCGGGTTCTAAAAACAGGAGCCTTCCACATATAGTGTAAAAACAAAGGGACAGCGATAGCATCATGAAAAGATCATTTCGTCAGGCCATGTTTTCCGCGATGGAGCTTCCGGAGGAGCTGGCGCAGGGAGCGGCGTTTGTAGAAGTAACGGGGCAGCATACCGTCCGGATCGAACACTACCGCAAAATTCTGGAATTCACGGATCGTCGTCTGCTGCTTCAGTGCAAGGATTGTCGTCTGGAACTGACGGGCAGCGGGTTCTGCATACGTTCTTATAACGGAGAGGAGCTTTTGCTTGACGGACTGATCGATCAGGTACACTATTGCTGACGGGAGTAGGGCTGTCGAACTTTAGAGCGCGTATGCTGCTGCGGGGATTTGTTCGCATCCGCATCAGCCGCGGTTCCTGCGAACGCTTTTTGAATCTCTGCAAAAGCCGCCATATCGTCCTGTGGGACGTCATATTTGTGAAGGACGGGTATGAGGCCAGTCTGTCGCTTCGGGACTTTTATCGTCTGCGTCCTCTGGCAAGAAAATGTCATACCAGAGTGCGAATCTGTCAAAAATACGGATTTCCCTTCTTTTTATACCGCTACAGAAAACGCAGAGCGTTTGCTCTGGGGATCTGCTGCAGCGGTATTTTTATTTTTCTATTATCCTGCTTTATTTGGAATATCCGCGTGGAAGGTAACCATGTATTAACAAAAAATACAGTGTTATCCTATCTGGAATCCCACAGCGTGGGATACGGCAACTGGAAATACGGAATCGACTGTAAACAGCTGGCAAAACAGCTTCGATCAGATTTCCCGACGCTTACATGGGTCTCTGTAAGGCTCTCAGGTACGACGTTAGAGCTGAGCGTAAAGGAGAATCCAAATCCCGGGGCCGGGGAAGCAGCGACGGAAAAAAATGCCCAAACTACTGTCGATCCCCCAACGGATCTGATCAGCAAAGTAGATGGTACCGTGATATCGATGATTACGAGAAAAGGAACGCCGCTGGTCAGTGTGGGAGCAGAGGTGACGGCAGGACAGCCTTTGGTCAGCGGCCGTATGGAGATCACGGATGACAGCGGCGCAGTGGTTCGGTATGAATATTGTCAAGCGGATGCCGATATCTATATTCAGACACAGATTCCCTACCGGGATCGTTTTTCAATGATCTATCAGGCTCCGTTTTATACCGGGCATCGGCGTTATGCAGGATATTTAACGATACTGGGACATAGCTTCGGCATCGGTCTTCCGAGAAGCCCCTACGGTGAATACGATATCGAGACGACAGAATATCCCTGTGAGATAAAGAAGGATTTTTTCCTTCCACTGGATTTTCATCTGGTCACTGCGCGGGAATACCGAACAGAGACGCGAATTCGGACAGAAACAGAGGCAAGGGAACTTGCCGAACAGCATTTGGAGAAATTTCTAACAGAAAAAGAAGAAAAAGGGGTTCAAATATCTGAAAAAAATGTTAGAATAGAAATGAGTTTGACTTCATGTAAGACCAGCGGTGTGATCACGGCGCTGGTTCCTGCAACAGACAGGTCAGACACCCCAATATTGGAGCTCGATCAGGAAGGAATGACGCAATGAGTATTGTTGAGACCAGTATTACGATCCCTTCGGGACTGGAAGGGAATGTATTTGGACAATTCGATGAACATGTAAAAAAGATAGAGAAGACTCTGAATGTGACGGTGATCTCCCGTGGCGGGGAGGTGAAGATTTTAGGCAGTGAACAGGCGTCTCCCAAGGCGGCGGAGATCATCCGTCAGCTGACAGAGCTTGCGGCCGGCGGGAACGTCATCTCGGAGCAGAATGTGAATTACGCTCTGGCGCTGTCCTTTGAGGATCAGACCTCAGCTATCGTGGAGATCGATAAAGATTGTATCTGCCACACCATCGGCGGGAAGCAGATCAAGCCAAAGACGCTGGGACAGAAGGCTTATGTGGATGCCATCAGGGAGAAGATGATCGTCTTCGGCATCGGTCCTGCTGGTACCGGTAAGACCTATCTGGCCATGGCCATGGCTATTCAGGCGTTTAAGAACGAGGAGGTCAGCCGGATCATCCTGACAAGACCGGCTATTGAAGCCGGTGAGAAGCTCGGCTTCCTTCCGGGAGATCTTCAGAGTAAGGTGGATCCTTATCTACGCCCTCTGTATGACGCGCTGTATCAGATTATGGGACCGGACAGCTTCCAGAAGAATATGGAGAAGGGGCTTATCGAGGTAGCGCCGTTGGCTTATATGCGCGGACGTACACTGGACAATGCGTATATTATCCTCGATGAAGCGCAGAATACGACTCCGGCTCAGATGAAGATGTTCCTGACCCGTATCGGCTTCGGATCCAAGGTGGTCATCACAGGTGATATGACCCAGAAGGATCTTGCGCCGGATGCGCAGTCGGGACTGGATGTGGCGGCGAAGGTGCTCAGGAAGGTGGAGGGAATCGGATTCTGTACCCTGACCAGTCAGGATGTCGTTCGTCATCCGCTGGTGCAGAAGATTGTACAGGCTTACGAGGATTTTGAAAAGAAACAGAGCGCGAAGGCGGCGCTTCGTTCCACAGGATCAAGAGGCGGCTCGCGCAGAAGAGGAGATAGAGCATGACGGTTTTTCTTGAAGAAGAATGCGAAGTATCATTTTCATTTGATGTAAGGAAAATAGCACAGCAGGTGGCGGAGGCTGTCCTTGACAGCGAAGGGTGTCCCTACGAAGCGCAGGTGAATGTGACCCTTACGGATGACGAGACGATCCATGAGATCAATCGTGAGCAGAGAGGAATCGATCGTCCGACGGACGTTCTTTCGTTTCCCATGAGTCAGTTTGAGACGGCCGGCGATTTTGCGTTTTTGGAGGAAGCCTTTGACAGCTTTGAGCCCGACAGCGGCGAACTGATGCTGGGAGATATTGTGATCTCCGTGGACAAGGTACGCCAACAGGCATCAGAGTACGGTCATTCCGAGCTTCGAGAGTATGCGTTTTTGCTGGCACACAGTATGTTTCACCTGATCGGATACGATCATATGGAGCCTGAGGAGGCTCAGGTGATGGAAGCAAAGCAGGAGGCGGTACTGGAGAGCCTGCATATTTTGAGAAAGTAAAGTCCTCATCCGGAGTAATGGGGAGTTTACGGCGCATATAGCGCTGATAATTATTAATAAGGAGGATTTGCAACAATGAAAAAAAGAGTTTTTTTACTGATGATGGGACTGAGCCTTTGTCTCGGCGCATCCGGTGCGGTATTTGCTGAGGAGGCCGCAGAAGAGGTTTACACAGAGGATACCGCGCAGACAGAGGATACATGGCATCAGACATTCCGCACGGATATTTCCCGTGGCGATAATACCGGTCGTGAGACGCCGGATGAGAACAATCAGGTCCACAGCTATCTGAGCGGTGAGCTGAAGGATGCGAGCATCGTATTTACCCGTCCTATGGGTGTGATGATCAACAATATCATCAACGCTATGCCGCAGTGCGGTATCTCTCAGGCAGATGTCATCTATGAGGCTCCGGTGGAAGGCGATATCACCCGTCTGTTGGCTCTGTTTGATGATTATTCAGGCTTGAGCAAGATCGGTCCTGTAAGAAGCTGCCGTGATTATTTTATTGATTTTGCATTAGAGTTTGACGCTATGTACACACATTACGGACAGGCAGTATATGCGTATGATCTGCTGAATTCCGACATGGTAGACAACATCAGCGGTCTGCAGTATCAGGATGCGGTGGGCGAGCTGAATGGATATGCGGGAGAGGATATTTTCTATCGTACCGATGATCGTCCTGCGCCGCACAATGCATATACCAGCGAGGATGGACTGAATACCGCCATCGAGCGTAAGGGCTACAGCAGAGAGCTTGACAATGAATATATGGGACACTTTAAGTTTGCGGCAGATGGGGAGACCGTATCCTACACAGATGGGACGGCGTCCTATATTCAGCCGAGTCTGTACAGCAATCATCCGCATTTCGAGTACGATGCCGCATCAGGAAAGTATCTGAGATTCCAGTATGACGAACAGCAGATCGATGAGATGAACGCAGAACAGCTTGCGGTAGACAATGTCATCATCCAGTACTGTCAGATTCAGCCGTATGATGATAACGGTTATCTGAATGTGAATACCAATGCGGGCGGTCAGGCGATCCTGTTCACACAGGGAACCTTCCAGAACGCTACATGGGTGAAGTCTACCGACTGGTGTCCGGCGCGTTATTATGACGCAAACGGAGAGGAGATCTCCATCAATCAGGGTAAGACTTGGGTATGCATCGTACAGGATACCAGAAGCGGAGATACCATGTTCGAATAGTACGATGAAAAGGGAGCGATCTCTTTGATATCACTTTGGGAGGAAGAAGCGCGTGGAAGCTAAGAAGAAGCAATCAAATTATCTTGTACAGGGGACGATTCTGGCGGTGGCGTCCATCATTGCCAGAATGATCGGTATGATTTACCGTATCCCGCTGACGAATATTCTCGGAGATGAAGGAAATGCCTACTATGCGACGGCAAATCAGATCTACAGTATTCTGTTGATGATCTCGACCTTCAGCCTTCCGCTCGCGGTCTCAAAGCTGGTTTCGGAAAGAATACATAAGGGTGAGATGAAGAATGCGCAGAGAGTGCTCGGCTGCTCCTTCCGCTTTGCGGCGGTGAGCGGCGGAGCGATCGCGCTGTTGACCTTCCTTCTGGCGGGTGTGATCTGCGGCGGTATTATGAAGGTCGGCAATGCGACCATGGCGCTGCGCGTACTTTCGCCGGCGATTTTCATCTTTGCGATTGCCGGAGTATTCCGGGGATATTTTCAGGGCTTTGAGAATATGGTTCCGACGGCAACCTCACAGGTGATCGAACAGATCGTCAATGCGGTAGTGTCCGTTGTGGCAGCCAATATTCTATTTCATATCGGTCTTTCAGCCTCCGCAGGTGAGTCGGCTACGGCGCTGGCAGCAGCGGGCGCTACATCCGGAACCGTAATCAGTGTGTCTGTGGCGCTGCTTTTTCTGCTGTTTATCTTTGCAACCACACGCAAGAGGACGAAGCGTCTGATCGCAAGAGATACGGAATCCAGACCGGAATCCGACCAGCTGATCTACCGCGCCATCATTGTAACGGTGGTGCCGGTTATCTTCAGTACTCTGATCTACAATATCAGTCCGACACTGGATCAGGCGATTTTTAATGCGATCCTGTCTGGACAGGGTTACACCTCCGAGCAGTATAATACCATCTACGGAATTTATACAGGTAAGTTTTATGTATTGATGAATGTGCCGCTGGCGCTGGCCTCCTGCCTTGCGCCGTCGGTAGTTCCGGCATTGACTGCGGCGGTAGTGGAGGGTGATTTCTCCGATGCCAAGCGAAAGGTGCGCACCACCATGCGTTATACGATGATCATTACGATTCCGTGTGCGGTGGGTATGGCGGCACTGGCTTCTCCGATCATGTATCTGCTGTTTCATGACCGGCATCGCCTTCCGGCAGGCATCATGCAGGCCGGCGCACTGATGATCGTGCTGTTTGCGATTTCTACGCTTTCCACGGCGATTTTGCAGGGACTGGGACGTATGAATGAGCCGCTGCGCAATTCTGCCATATCACTGGTGATTCATGTTATTGCATTGCTGATCTTACTGAAACAGTTTCGTCTGAATATCTACGCGGTGGTTTATGCGAATACGCTGTTTGCTTTTATCATCTGTATTTTAAACGGAATGGCGATCCGCAGATATCTGCATTATCGGCAGGAGATCCGCAGGACATTTCTGATCCCGCTGATATCCTCGGCAGTGATGGGACTTGCCGTGATCGCGGTATATCAGGTCGTGAATCGTCTGATGTGCATATTGTTTATCGATTATGCCTCCAATCTGGTGGCGGCGTTGCTTGCCGTACTCGTCGGTATTGCGGTATATGTGTTCCTGCTTGTTCGTCTGAAGGGGTTGCGGGAACGGGAGATTGCGGAGCTTCCGAAGGGAGAGTTGCTCCTCGGACTGCTTCAGAAAATTCATTTTATTTGATAACAGGAGTATTTATGGGTATTACAGTAGAAAAGATTCAGAGAATCAATGAGCTCGCCCGCAAGTCTAAGGCAGAAGGTCTGAATAAGACCGAGCTTGCAGAACAGGCAGCGCTTCGTACAGAATATATCGAGGCCATGAAAGCCAATCTGCGTGGACAGCTCAATAATATAAACATTCAGGAAAAGGATGGAAGCATTACGAACCTCGGTAAAAAGTTTGGAGGAAAAAATGCAAAAAAAGGAAATTAGAGCGCTGATCTTTCAGCGAAGAAAAGAATGTACCGATGAACAGCGTACAAAATGGAGTCACGTCATTGCGCAGAAGGTGATTGCTTCAGAAGCCTTTGCGCAGGCAGATACGGTGTATGCCTATATGGATTGTAAGGGCGAAGTGGTCACAAAGGAGATCATTGACGCGGCATGGAGCCTCGGAAAAAGGGTGGCGGTACCGCGGGTCATCGGTCCGGAGGAGATGAGATTCTATTACATCACTTCTTATGGCGATATCGAACCGGGATATTTTGGCGTGCCGGAGCCGATCATGCACGAGGAGACTGAGGCATGTTCACAGGACGCTCTGATGATCGTACCGGGAGTTGCTTTTGATAAAAATCGTCATCGCTGTGGCTACGGCAAGGGATTTTATGACCGTTTTTTGGCAGCACATCCGGGTATCCGTACCGTGGCGGTTGCATTTGATTTCCAGATCGTAGAGGAGGTTCCGGCAAACAGATTCGATATTTTTCCGCAGAGCCTTGTGACAGAGAATAATCTTTACCGATAAGAAGGAACATTTTTGGACAAACCCGACGCGAGATTCGCGGTTTGTCCATTTCAAATTAATGTATTTTTAGATAAAGGATGAATGAACGTGGAGAATAAATATACAGAAGAATTTCAGAAGCTTGCGGTTCCGACTAACGCTACAGAGCGTCAGCAGTATTTTATAGACAAGCTTCGTGTAGAGCAGTTTGGTCTTCCGCCGAAATATAGCCTGCAGGTCAGTGAAAGGGAGCTGCGAGAGGCTAAACCTTCCGTGCATAAGACTGCCTGTATAACGACCTTCGGATGTCAGATGAACGCCCGTGACAGCGAGAAGCTGACCGGTATTCTGGAGGATATCGGTTATGAGATCGTAGAGGATGAGAATGCCGATTTTGTCATCTATAATACCTGTACGGTGCGTGAGAACGCCAATCAGCGTGTTTACGGACGTCTCGGAGTATTGAACGGATATAAGAAAAAAAATCCGGAAATGCTGATCGCTCTTTGTGGATGTATGATGCAGGAGCAGGAAGTAGTAGACAAGCTCAAGCAGAGCTATCGCTTTGTGGATCTGATCTTTGGGACGCATAATCTGTATAAGTTTGCGGAGCTGATCGATTCCAGATTCTCTGGTGGTCATATGATCATTGATATCTGGAAGGATACCGACATGATCGTGGAGGATCTTCCGGTAGAGCGTAAATATTCTTTCAAATCCGGTGTAAATATCATGTTTGGCTGCAACAATTTCTGCAGCTACTGTATCGTTCCATATGTGCGTGGACGTGAGCGCAGCAGAAAGCCTCTGGATATTGTGCATGAGATCGAACGTCTCGTTGCGGACGGTGTCGTTGAAGTCATGCTACTGGGACAGAATGTGAATTCCTACGGAAAGAATCTGGAGGAGCCGATGAGCTTTGCCGAGCTGCTTCAAGAGATCGAGAAGATTGAAGGATTGGAGCGCATCCGCTTCATGACTTCTCACCCGAAGGATCTGTCGGATGAATTGATCGAGGTCATGGCACACTCTAAAAAGATCTGTATGCATTTTCATTTACCGCTGCAGTCCGGAAGCAGCCGTATCCTGAAGCTGATGAATCGCCGATACGATAAGGAGCGTTATCTTTCTCTGGTAGAAAAGCTGCGCGTATCCGTGCCGAATATTTCTTTGACGACGGATATTATCGTCGGCTTCCCGGGGGAGACGGAGGAGGATTTTCTTGAGACTATGGACGTCGTTCGTCGTGTTCGTTATGACAGCGCGTTTACCTTCATCTATTCAAAGCGTACCGGAACACCTGCGGCAGCCATGGAGGATCAGGTTCCGGAGGATGTAGTCAAGGATCGTTTTGACAGATTGCTGGCGCTGGTACAGGGGATTTCCAGAGAGCGGACAGCTCGATTTACCGGAGAGACACTTCCGGTACTGGTAGAAGAGGTAAATGATCATGATGCATCTCTAATGACAGGACGACTGAGCACGAATCTTCTGGTACATTTTCCGGGTGACGCGTCTTTGATCGGTAAGATCGTGAATGTAAAGCTGGAGGAATGCAAAGGCTTCTATTTTCTCGGGAGTATGGCAGAAGAGTAAATATTAGAGAATTTAGTTCGCTGAATACTTCACAAAAAAAGAACTGATTACATGCTGTATATCGAAGAAGCATGATCAGTTCTTTTTTGATTCATCTACAGAGTTCTTTAGACATCTGCTCTTTTTCTTGTAAGTATCTTAATACCCACAAGGACAGCTACCATCAGAATAATTCCAACCGGAAGTGCAGCCCAGCCGATGCCGGCGGCTTTCTGGAGTGCGCCTGCAATAATATACGTAACGAAGGAAACGGCTGCGGCAGTGATCGCATATGGAATCTGCGTAGATACATGATTGACATGTTCACATTGCGCACCGGCAGAGGACATGATCGTTGTATCCGAAATCGGAGAGCAGTGATCACCACAGACAGCGCCTGCCATACATGCGGAAATGGCAATGATCATCAGGGATGGATCTGTCTTCTGGAACGCATTAACCACGATCGGGATCAGAATACCGAAGGTGCCCCATGAGGTTCCGGTAGCAAAAGCCAGTCCACAGCCTACCAAAAAGATGATCGCCGGAAGGAATATCTGAAGTCCTTTCGCACTCTGATTCATAATTTCATATACATATACCTTTGCTCCAAGACTGTCGGTCATCCCCTTCAGAGACCATGCAAAGGTAAGGATCAGGATCGCCGGAACCATGGCCTTAAAGCCATCCGGAATACATGCCATACAATCTCTGAAGCTCAGCACACGTCTTGCAGAAAAGAAAATGATGGTAAAGATGATGGCGAAAATACTTCCCATAGCCAGTCCGACAGATGCGTCACTGTTGGAGAATGCTTCCACGAAGCTTGCACCGGAGAAAAATTCACCTGTGTAGATCATACCGATGACGCAGCAGATGATCAGCATAATTACCGGAAATACCAGATCGTATACTTTCCCCTTTGCATTAACTGCGGCCTGCTCTACATTATCATAGAGCTTCTTACCGGTAGTGAAAAGATCACCGTTTGCCGCATTCTCCTCATGTCGTGCCATAGGACCGTAATCCATTTTCAGCAGTACCAGAGTTACCATCATGACAATGGTAAGCAGCGCATAGAAGTTATACGGGATCGCACGGATAAAAATGGAGAATCCGTCCTCTCCCTCTACAAATCCGGAAACTGCGGCAGCCCAAGAAGAAATCGGGGCAATAATGCAGATCGGAGCAGCCGTGGCGTCGATCAGATAAGCAAGCTTTGCTCTGGATACATTGTGCTTATCTGTCACCGGACGCATAACGCTTCCCACCGTGAGACAGTTAAAATAATCATCAATGAAGATCAGACATCCGAGCAGGATCGTGACCAGCTGTGCGCCGACTCTGGTCTTAATGCGCTGGGAAGCCCACTGACCGAAAGCCGCTGAACCGCCGGCTTTATTCATCAGGGCAACAATAGATCCCAGAATCACCAGAAATACCAGTATGCCGACATTGTAGCTATCGGAAAGCACGGCTATGATACCTCCGGAGAGTACGTGATTTACACAGCGCTCAAAGGCTCCGCCGGAGTAGAAGAGTGCGCCGACTACAATACCCACAAATAAAGAGCTGTAAACCTCCTTCGTGATAAGCGCCAGTAAGATGGCAACCAGCGGCGGCACCAGTGACCAGATGGTTCCGTATAAAGCCGGAACATATTCCTCAGCATCTTCCGCACCGAGGACTGTCATTGTACTGAATACCAGAAGCATCAGCACAATCAAGGGGATAGATAACCATTTTTTCTTTTGTTTCATGTCCCTTCTCCTTTATGTATTTTTGCATATTTATGCAATTAATGATTTCAGTCTACCTTATAAACCATAGGAATGCAAGCGTCATTTCCCTTGTTATATATGTAAATTTTTGATAGTCTTTATGAGAGATATTAATTATAAATCATATATATGAAAAATAGCGGAAGCGTTTTTGAAAACCGGTATTGCCATACCTCGGTATATGTGTTATGATATCGACAGATTGTAAAAGGTGCTGAAACATGTGCGGTAATTCACCCGATGTTTTGGTTAAAAGGGAAACAGGTGCGAATCCTGTACGATCTCGTCACTGTAATCAGGGAGTGTAATCCAAAAGGTCACTGGGAAACCGGGAAGGCGGTATTGCATGAAGATCTGTGAGTCAGGAGACCTGCCTTTTACGGGTACAGGGATCTTCAGATTCCGGATCACGAGGAATTGGTCGTGCCGTTCATACAGACACATCCTTTTACAGTATATTTATGCGTGATCCTTTTGCCGCAGGGCAGAGGGATTTTTTCATTCCTATCAGAGGATGTCATACGCATATCGTCCCCGTATCGGTGAATTTTCCTGTCCATGTGTTATTTTGCTGATGTAATAAAAAACATATATCACAACATCAGGGGATCCCATCAGATCCTGAAGCAAGGAGGAAAAGATCATGAAAATGAAAACAGTAAAAGCACTTATCGTTGCATTGTCTATGTCCACCATGGCAATGGGAGCTACGACCGTATTCGCTGAGGACGCTACAGAAGCAGTCGCTGAGGCAGCAGAGAATGAGGATCAGGCAAAGGCAGATGAGGTTGCGGCGCTGATCGATGCCATCTATGTACAGGAAAGAACAGACGACACCGACGAGCAGTGTAAGGCAGCAAAGGAAGCATGGGATGCTCTGACAGACGAGCAGAAGGAGCTTGTAGAGGGCGAAGAGGCTGATCCGGATTATTTTGGAAGAGATACCGGCGACGCTTCCAAGGATGATCCGCGTAATGGAGATGACATCGGCGAGAATGAACTTCTGGTAGTTAGCTTCGGTACCTCCTTCAACGATAGCCGTGCGGAGGATATCGGTGGAATCGAGAAGGCTCTGGAGGAGGCTTATCCGGATTGGTCCGTAAGAAGAGCTTTTACCGCACAGATCATCATCAACCATGTACAGGCTCGTGATGGAGAGGCCATTGACAATATGACACAGGCTCTGGATCGTGCAGTTGCGAACGGTGTTAAGAATCTGGTTGTACAGCCGACACATCTGATGCATGGCGCTGAGTATGATGAAATGTGCGAAGCAATCGCAGAGTATGAAGATAAGTTCGAGTCCGTGAAGATCGCAGAGCCAATGCTTGGCGAGGTTGGCGAGGACGCCACGGTGATCAATGACGATAAGAAAGCTGCTGCTGAAGCTATCGTGAATGCCGCAGTTGAGGCTTCTGACTATGATGCTCTGGATGCAGCTGCTGAGGATGGCACCGCATTTGTATTTATGGGTCATGGTACCTCCCACACGGCCGCAGTTACCTACAGCCAGATGCAGACGCAGATGGGCGCTCTCGGTTATGACAATATCTTTATCGGTACCGTAGAGGGCGAACCGGAAGAGACTGCCTGCGATGCTGTGATCGCTGCTGTTAAGGATGCCGGTTACAGCAAGGTCATCCTCCGTCCGCTGATGGTAGTCGCAGGTGACCATGCAAATAATGACATGGCCGGCGATGATGAGGATTCATGGAAGAGCATGTTTGAAGCTTCCGGTGAATTCGAAAGCATTGACACTCAGATCTCCGGTATGGGAAGAATCCCGGCAATCGAGGATATCTATGTTGCGCATACAGGCGCAGCTATTGAGGCTGAATAGGCATACGGGCGTTACTGTTGAATTGAATAACAAAATAAGTGTTAATGAGATCCGAGAATCCTTTACATGGGTTCTCGGACTTTTTTTGTGTGGCTACAAATTTGTATGACAGCAGTGCATTAATGGTAATGGAAATAATAATGTTCTTTTTTTTGTGCAATTCTATTAATTTTATATCCCCCTAGGGGGCTTATATCATAATTTTTTTAACGTTATAATAAATTCAGATATTTTAAAACCTCAGGGAGAAAAGAATTATGGAATTTTCAAAAGAAAATATAACCTATTGGACAAAGCGTGCGCCGGGCTATTCAGAGGTAAATATAGAAGAGCTGGAAACGGATCAGAGAAGCGTCTGGGGAAGGGTCATCGATCAGAGAATCATGGAGAGGTATCCGAATCGTGATCGTGAATCCATCAAAGTGCTGGATGTCGGAACCGGTCCCGGGTTTTTTGCCATCATTTTGGCAGAGCTTGGATATGATGTGACAGCGGTGGATTATACGGAAGCAATGCTTGCACAAGCAAAACACAATGCGGGAGCTATGGTCTCTCGTATCTCCTTTCGAGAGATGAATGCGGAGGAATTGTTGTTCGCGGATCACAGCTTTGACGTTATCGTTTCCAGAAACGTGACGTGGAATCTTCATAATCCTGCGAACGCCTATCGTCAGTGGTTCCGCGTATTGAAGGAGGATGGTCTGCTGCTGAACTTTGACGCAAACTGGTATCGGTATCTCTATGATGCTGAAGCAAAGTCATTACATATTGCGGATCGCGCGAATGTAGAAAAATATCAGGTGGCAGATGAAAACGCCGGTACGGATGTGGACGCTATGGAAGCGATCGCGCGTCAGACGCCGCTAGCAAAAGAAATGCGCCCCTTCTGGGATCTGCAGACCCTGACGGATCTTGGGATGACGACGGTGGCAGATGAAAATATCTGGCAGACGGTATGGACAGATACCGAACGTATCAATAATTCATCAACCCCGATGTTCATGATCCATGCGATAAAGCAGGCCATTCATTGAAGTTGATATAAATAAACTTTCCTACTGAGAGGTACAAAAGCTGTGACTAGAAATGAAGAAAAGATCGAAGAATACTGGGAGGTGCGATCTGACAGTTATTCTGAGCAGAATATAGAAGAAATGAATTCATGGAAGCTGGAGGCATGGAGAAAGAAGATCCTGTCTGCAGCGCCGGATGGCGAATGCTTGAAAGTATTGGACATCGGTACCGGTCCCGGATTTTTTGCTATGAATCTCGCACTTGCTGGGCACGACGTAACAGCGGTAGATCTAAATATGGCTATGCTGCAGCATGCAAAGAAGAATGCCGAAAGCTACGGTGCCAAAATTCAATTTGAGCAAATGAATGGTGATCGTCTGCAATTCCCGGATAATTCTTTTGATCTGGTAGTGAATCGAAATATTATCTGGAATTTGGAACAGCCGGAACAGGCGATACGGGAGTGGAAGCGCGTGCTGAAGCCCGGCGGCAGAATGGTATACTTTGACGCGAACTGGTATCTGTATCTTTTTGATGAGGATGTTGCAAAAAAGAGAGCAGAGGGTCAACGGCAAGCCGGAGCATTGTATCCTGAGCGGACAAGCTATTCCGGTAATGTGTCGAATGCGGAAGTCCATATGCTGGAAGAGGTCTCACGCACCTTGCCGCTGTCACCGATACATCGTCCGCAGTGGGATCGAAGGTTTCTGACTGAGATCGGAATGAAGATCGTCCAGATACAGGAAGACATTTCGTCGGATGTACTGGATGAATGGGAAACATTGATGTATATTGCAGATCCGATGTTTATGGTCTGCGCAGAGAAATACCATATTGATGCAAAGGATTAATGCTATGCTTCAAATATTACTGAAAAAAACGGGAGCCTTTCTTGTGATCGTTCTCGGGATCACATTTTTGTCATTTTTATTATCATATCTTTCCCCCGGGGATCCTGCAGCAATCATGCTAAAAAAGGGTGGAAATATGGTTTCCGAGGAAGTAATACAGCAGAAAAGAGAAGAGCTTGGACTGAATCAATCCATGCCCATTCAATATCTGAACTGGTTACAGGGTATTCTGAAGGGAGACTTTGGTACTTCCTATCGTTCCAAGAAATCGGTTATTCGCGAGATTACGGAGAGCCTTCCGTATACGATCCTGCTGACGATCACCTCGCTGTTTTTGACGATGCTGATTGCGATTCCGCTGGGTCTATTGAGTGCGAAATTTAAAGATGGATGGTTGGACAATCTACTACGATTTATCACTTATCTATTTTCTTCCTTGCCATCCTTTTTTATTGCATTAGTTTTGATGTATATATTTTCACTAAAACTGAAATTATTCCCGGTGATCGCAAAAGGAAGCAAACACGGCATGGTGATGCCGACGCTTGTGATGGCACTGACGCTTGCTGCATGGTATATCCGTCAGGTAAGAGCCATAGTGTTATCGGAGCTTGGAAAAGGGTACGTGGAAGGGCTTTTGACAAGAGGCGTTTCTGAAATGACCATTTTGTTCCGACATGTATTGCGAAACTGTATTGCTCCGATCATCACATTGACCGGTCTTTCTTTTGGAACAATGCTTGGTGGTTCAACGATTGTTGAGAGTATTTTTTCATGGCCCGGTGTAGGAAAAATGGCTGTGGATGCGATCACTGCAAGAGATTATCCCGTGATTCAGGGATATGTTGTCTGGATGGCAGTCATCGTGGTTTTGATCAATGCGCTGGTTGAGATCATCTGCTCCCTGCTTGATCCGAGAATTCGCAAAGGGAGGATGCGCAGTGATGAAATCTAATGTAAAAAGAAAACTGATGCTTCGGGCAGTCATAGCAGGGCTTTTGCTGCTGGGCGCCTTCGTCAGCAGAGGTATGCTTCCCTATGATCCATTCAAGACGGATATGCGTGGTGCAAGTCAGATGCCGTCTTCCGCTCATTGGTTTGGAACGGATAATCTGGGAAGAGATGTACTCTCAAGAGTATTGCATGGAAGTCAGACTTCTCTGTACACGGCAGTTTGTATTGTAATCATCGTATTTGTCCTTGGCACGATCATAGGAATTATGTCCGGTTATCTTGGCGGTATGGTAGATGTTGTGATCATGAAGATCATTACCATCTTTCAAGCATTTCCAAGCTTTATCTTGGCAGTAGCGGTGGCAGGCATGCTTGGTGCCGGAATTGTGAATGGTATGATTTCACTGTGTGCAGTGTATTGGACGACCTATGCCAGACTTGCGAGAAGTCTGGTGCAGCAGATCAAAGGAGAGACCTATATCAAGGCTGCCAGACTGTGCGGTGCATCGAAATGGCAGATCATGCTGCGCTATATCATGCCAAATATGATCGCACCGCTGGTCGTCACCGCGGCATTGGATGTCGGAAGTGTGATCCTTAGTATGGCGGGCCTGTCATTTCTGGGACTTGGCGCACAGCGTCCGACTGCAGAATGGGGAATGATGATGAGCGAAGCGCGAAATTACTTGCAGACAGCTCCATGGATCATTCTATTTCCCGGAATGGCATTATTTATCAGCGTAATTATTTTCAATCTGTTGGGCGATAGTGTCCGGGATGCTCTGGATGCACGCACAGAGGGAAATGATTAACATAATTCATATAAATCTAAAGGAGAGAAAAGCACTATGAAGAGAAAAGCAGCAGCAATCGTAATTTCCATGGCAATGATGGCAGGTTTGTCAGCTTCCGTATTTGCAGCAGATGGCGAAAAGCATCTGACTGCCGGGGCAACCACCGGTTTTTTCGGAGCAGAAAGTCTGGATCCGGGATACAACTGGGATAGCTGGATCATGTCCATCTATGGTATCAGTGAGAATCTGTTCCGTCTGAACAATAATTTTGAGGCAGAGCCGTGGCTTTGCGAGTCCTATGAGAACACAGATGAATTGACTTGGGTGCTTCAGCTGCGTGATGACGTTCTGTTTTCCAATGGCAATAAAATGACGGCAGAATCTGTAAAGAAATGCTTTGAGCGCACCGGTGCAGAGAATGCACGTATGGCAGAGACCGTGTTCATTGAAAGTATGGAGGCAGACGGACAGACTCTGACCATCAAGACTTCTAAGCCGGAACCGACACTGATCAATGATCTGTGTGACCCACTGATGGCTGTCTATGATTCTGAGAGCGAGATTGATCCGGAGCTTGGCGCATCCTGTACCGGTCCTTTTGTAGCAACCTCCTTTGAAGCTATGGCAGAAGTCCAAATGAAAAAGAATGAAAACTACTGGGGCGGTGAACCGAAGCTGGATACCGTAGATCTGAAGATCGTAGATGATCAGGATGCTCTGAATATGGCATTGCAGAATGGTGAGATTGATCTGATCGCACAGCTACCTGCTGCGGGTACCACCTTATTTAAGGATGATGAAAATTTTGTTATGGACAGTGTGACATCTACAAGAACCAATTTCCTGATGTACAATCTGAATACTCCGGCTCTTCAGGATGTCAATGTCCGCAATGCAATCAGCATGTCCATCGACAGAGAGGGCTATGCAGATGTTGTATTTAATGGCTATGCCGAAGCATCCTATGGTGTATTTGCATCTGCTCTGCCATATGGTGGAACGGACGGTTTTGAACTGGCTGTTTCTGAATTTGATCCGGAAGGAGCCGCTGCACTTCTCGCAGAGGCAGGATATGAAGATACCGACAGTGATGGTATCTTAGACAAAGACGGAGAAAAGCTCTCTCTAAATTTTGTGACCTACAGCTATAATACACAGCTTCTGCAGTTTGCAGATATGCTTCAGGCACAGCTTTCTGAAATCGGTGTGGATCTGCAGATTCAGACCTATGATGTGCTCGATGAAACCATGGAATCAGGTGCCTTTGATATTGCGGCTTTGAGCTATGCAATGGCACCGACCGGTAATGAAGGGTACTTCCCGAACATGGTATTTGTTCCGGGTGCAAGTAATAACTACAATGGCTATGATAACGCAAAAGTAACAGAAGACGTAGAAAAGCTTTCCACCACCTACGACAAGGAAGAGCGTATCGCTCTGATGCGTGATATGGAACAGGAAATCTTAAACGACGGAGCCTATGCATTCTTTGTGAACCAGCAGTTGATCTGTGTATATAACAAGAAAGTGACCGGATTTGAGATCAATCCTACAGAGTACTATCTGATCACTAACACCATTGATGTGGCAGAGTAAGCAGGAGGAAGCATATGCTTGAGATTCAGCATCTCTGTATTTCATATGGCGCTATTCAGACCGTGAAGGATGTTTCCTTCACGGTCAATTCCGGTCAGATCGTCGGGATCGTGGGAGAGAGTGGCAGCGGAAAAAGTACGACCATCCGGAGTATTCTTGGAATTCTTCCGGGAAAAGGAAAAGTGACCTCCGGAAATATTTTATTTGATCAGCAAAATCTGACACAGTTTACCGGAAAAGAATGGTCCGGAATTCGTGGCAAAGAGATATCCATGATCTTCCAGCATCCTTCGGAATCCATGGATCCGGTTCTGCGAATTGGAGATCAGTTTTATGAGAGTATGCGTGCGGTACAGAAGATTGACCGTCCGACTGCGATGAAACATGCAAAAGAGCTCTTGAACGATCTGCAGCTTACGGATATCGAGCGCATTCTGAAATCCTATCCTTTTGAGCTGAGCGGCGGGATGTGTCAGAGAGTGGCCATCGCTATGGCCATGGCAAATGGCACCAGACTTTTGCTGGCTGATGAACCGACGAGCGCTCTGGATGTGACGGTACAGGCTCAGACCATCAAGGTATTGCTCGGACTGCGGAAAAAATATGGAACCGCGATCTTGCTGGTGACTCATAATATGGGTGTAGTAGCAAATATGGCGGATATGGTCGGGGTCATGTATCACGGGAAACTCGTGGAGTGGGGAACTCGTGAACAGGTATTGCATCATCCGACGCACGAATATACCAGACGTCTGATCAAAGCCATCCCTAAAATGCAGGGAAGTGAGAAACAGATCCTATGATTGGAGAAAGCGTTTTGGAAAAAGAAATACTGACTGTAAAAAAACTTCATAAAGTATTCCGACAGGGAAAACAGGAGTTTCAAGCGGTAGATCACATCAGCTTTTCTATCCGTCAGGGCGAATGCTTTGGACTGATCGGAGAGAGTGGCAGCGGAAAAAGTACTGCTGCGAATATGGTGAGTGGTTTGCTGAAACCAACTTCCGGTGAAATTCAGTTTCATGGAAGCAATCTTCAAATGGTTTTTCAAGATCCCAAGGCATCCTTCAGTCCGCAGATGCGGATCCTTGATGGATTATGTGAAGGTCTGCGATATCGCACCGGTTTGCCAAGGAAAGAGCGTGAGGCGCGAGCCTATGAAGTGCTCGAGCAAGTGGGTCTAAAACGGGAATATGCCAGAAAATACTGTTATGAATTGTCTGGTGGAGAGTGTCAGCGGGCAGCCATCGGGCGTGCCATTATGATCCGGCCGGAGCTTCTGATCTGTGACGAGGTGACCAGTGCATTGGATGTCTCTGTACAGGAGCAGATTATTTTGTTATTAAAAAAATTGGGAAAGGATCATAGGATGTCCTATTTGTTCATCTCGCATGATCTGGCGCTTGTCAGCGGCATTTGTGATCGGATCGCAGTCATGCATCATGGGAAAATCGTAGAAATGGGGGATACGCAGGAAGTAATCAGCCATCCCAAAGAGGAATATACGAAAAGATTACTGGATTCTGTACTTACGATATGAGTCAAAAAGAAAACAAAACCAAACTAATGATTTCCGGAGGTATTGCAATTCCGCTGATCCGCTTTGCAATACCTTTATTTTTAGGAAGTATTTTTCAGCAGCTGTACAGTACGACGGATTTTCTATTTGTGGGAAATTACCTTGGAAAAGCTTCCGCAGCTGCGGTAGGCTCCAGTGGGATTCTAGTCACCTGTCTGATCGGTCTTTTTACAGGAATTGCCACAGGTGCCGGTATCACCGTATCACACAGCGTTGGTGCCGGTAAATTTCAGGAAGCTGAAGCGCATATGCATACAGCAATCCTTCTTGCTCTCTTGGGTGGCATTGCAATGATCAGCTTTGGACAGCTTGCTGCTGTCTCAGTCCTAGAGCTGCTGCACGTACCGGCAAATCTTATGCCGGAAGCCGTAGAATACGTTCGCTTTTATTTTCTTGGGATGCTGCCAATGATTCTTTATAACATAGGTGCAGGTATCCTGCGTGCATGCGGAGACTCCACCTCACCGTTTTATATCCTGATCATAGGCGGGTTCGTGAATGTATGCATGGATTATCTTATGATTAAGGTTTTACAAACAGGTGTCAGAGGTGCAGCAATCGCAACGACGATATCACAGAGCTTTTCTGCTTTTGCGGTGCTGTGGAAGCTATCTTGTGGAAATGAGATTCTTCAATTACGTATAGCAAAGCTGAAAATAAATAAGAACAGTATGCTAAGTATTCTGCAATTAGGTATCCCGGCCGGAATCCAAAGTATCGTTATCACATTATCAAATATCATTGTGCAGTATCATATCAACCATTATGGGGAAGATGTGATTGCGGCCTTTGCTACGTATTTTAAGCTGGAAAATTTCACCTATTTCCCGGCACTTGCTTTTGGACAGGCAGCTATGACCTTTGTTGGACAGAATGTCGGTGCCGGAAAACATGAGCGGGTAAAAAAAGGGCTTGCAGTATCATCCATATTATCTGTGAGTATGATCACTCTGATCGCAGTATTCCTGCTTGCACTCGGACGCACCTCTGTGGGATGGTTTATCAAAGATCCTGATGTGATCAATGTCGGGCTTCATATTATTGCGATCACCTTCCCACTATATTGGCTGAATGGTTTAATTGAAGTATTTGGCGGCGGTGTTCGTGGATTGGGACATCCGACGACTTCTATGATCGTTATATTATGTACGTTGTGCTGTTTCAGAGTTCTGTTATTATCTGTCGTAGATCATTACATCCAAACTGTGCAAAGTATTGTCTGGGTCTATCCGATCTCATGGATTTCTGCAGCAGTGGGATTGTTTGTTGCATTATATTTGTATATCAAGAAATTATTTATCGAATAGTAATAAACACCTATATTATAAACCTTCGTGATTTTTTGTGATTTTATATGAATTTATATCCCCCACGGGGGCTTGTATCGTATGAAAATACTGATATAATATGCTTAAATCGTTTTCGGAAACAGGGTGATTTCACTGCGTGATATCTGTTTTCAAAGGATAAACTATATTCAGGAGGTATGTAGTATGCATATGGCGGACGCACTGGTAGCTCCGGCGGTGGCGGGAACAATGTATGTTTGTTCCGCGGCAGCGGCAGCTTACTCAGTCAAAAAAGTACGAGAAGAAAATGACCCGAAAAAGATCCCTGTCATGGGCGTCATGGGCGCGTTTGTGTTTGCGACACAGATGATCAATTTTACCATTCCGGGAACCGGATCCAGCGGACATCTCTGCGGAGGTATGCTGTTATCGGCACTGCTTGGACCTTACGCCGGATTTTTGACCATGATCGGCGTCCTGCTGATTCAGTGCCTTCTTTTTGCGGACGGAGGCCTTCTGGCCTTTGGCTGTAATGTCTGGAATATGGCTTTTTACGGATGCTTTATTGGAGCGCTGCTGATCTGGAGACCGTTGATGAGAAGAGGAGCAACCAAGGGCAGGATTATCCTCGCATCGATCCTCGGATGCGTACTGACACTTCAGCTTGGCGCTTTCAGCGTGACGCTGGAGACCATGGCTTCCGGCATCACGGAGCTTCCCTTTGCTATATTTGTCTCTACTATGCAGCCGATCCATCTGGCGATCGGATTCGTGGAGGGTCTCATTACCGCGGCGGTGCTGGTATTTGTGCATGAGGCAAGACCGGAGCTGCTCTACGGAGTAGACGATGTGCAGAAGATGCCTTCCAAATTTTCTTTCAAAAAAACGATTGCTATTCTCGCAGTTGTTGCAGCTCTGATCGGCGGATGCCTGTCACTGTTCGCCTCCTCTTATCCGGATGGACTGGAGTGGTCCATGGAAAGGATCGCAGGAACCACAGAGCTTGAAGCAGAGGGCGGTATTTACGAAGCTGCTTCTAATGTACAGGAAGCAACATCCCTTCTCCCGGATTATGCCTTTAAAGATTCTGAATCAGCCTTCGGAACTACATTTTCAGGGATTGTCGGTGGACTGGTCGTTGTGGTATTATGTATAGGTTCCTGTTATATATTTAAATTTTTCAGAAAGAAAAAGACAGCATGAGTAAAATCAACAACGCAATCTATGAAATACATCATATAGATCAGATCGCATCAAGAGACCAGTGGATGAATCAGATTCATCCGCTGGTCAAATTGTGTTTAACGATCATTTATATCGCAGTGACCGTGTCCTTCTCCAAATACGATATTGTGGGACTGTCTGCCATGGCGGTTTATCTGTTTATCGCCTTTCATCTGGCGGAGCTCTCCTTTAGAGATGCTCTCCGGCGTCTCAGAGTAGTGCTGCCGATCGTCTGTGTCGTCGGTATTGCCAATCCATTTTTTGACCGTGTGCCGGTAGCTATCGGTGTCTTTCACGTCAACGCCGGCGTACTCTCCATGCTTACCTTGATGATGAAGGGGGTATTCGCGGTTCTGGCATCCTATATTCTGATCGCTACGACCACTATTGAAAAGATCTGCTACGCCCTGCGTCTTCTGCATATACCGACCATTCTGGTGACGCAGATTTTGCTGACCTACCGCTATATCACTCTGCTTCTGGGGGAAGTCAACCGTATTACGCAGGCCTATGCGCTGCGGGCACCCAACCAGAAAGGCATACATTTTAAGGTATGGGGTTCCCTGACCGGACAGCTGCTTCTTCGCAGCATTGACCGGGCAAATGACGTCTATGACAGCATGACGCTTCGGGGCTATCATGGGGAATTTCGATACGTGGGAGAGAAGTATAGGCTGCGTTCACAGGATGCGCTTTATTTTATCGTGTGGATCGCGCTGTTTGCATTATTCAGAAAAATACCGATTCTGATCGTGATCGGAAACCTTGTGGGAGGATTATTTGCATGAGCCATATACATATTGACATTGAACATGTTTCTTTCAGCTACGAAAAGGAACGCCGCATACTGGATGATATTTCCATGCATGCGGGAGAGCATGACTCTATCGGGCTGGTGGGTGCCAACGGCGTAGGCAAATCCACCCTGCTGAAGCTGCTGGTCGGTTTGCATCTCGGATTTTCCGGTGAGATCAGAGTGGAAGAGATCCCTGTGCAAAAGGAAACGCTGTCTCAGGTACGGGAGAAGATCGGATACGTCTTTCAGGATTCCGACAGTCAGCTTTTTATGTCCACAGCCTATGAGGATATTGCTTTTGCACCAAGAAACTATGGATTGCCGGAGGCAGAGGTGCAGCATCGTGTAAAGAGCGCATTGGAAGCGGTCGGCATTACATACCTGCAGGATCGGCAGACCTATAAGATGTCCGGCGGAGAGAAAAAGCTGGTATCTATCGCCACGATTCTGTCCATGACGCCGGATATCATCCTGATGGATGAGCCGTCCGTAGCGTTGGATCCGAGAAATCGTCGTAACCTGATCCGGATTTTAAATTCCTTTGAACATCTGAAGATCATTGCGTCTCACGATCTTGACATGATCTTAGATACCTGTGAGCGTACCATTCTGATGGCGAATGGAAAGATCATCCGCGATGGCGCCACAGAGGATATCCTGTCAGATAAGGAATTATTGGAAGCACACGGTCTGGAGCTGCCGCTTTGTATGCAGAGAAGATGAGCGCAGTCACGAAAACCATTTTCTGAAAAACACGGCCGTATTTGAAAAAGGAGTGTCTGAATATGAATGAAATACAGCGTTGGCTTTTTGCACAGCAGGATCTGAAGTATCGCGACTTTATGGCGGCATTGACCCCTACTCTGCCAAAAGAATATTTTATCGGAGTTCGCACGCCTATGCTTCGTGCGTATGCAAAGGAGCTCATCAGGAGCGGTCAATGCTCTAAAATCACAAAAGCGGTCCTTCCCCATAACTATTTTGAAGAACAGCAGCTCCATGCGTTTATTCTGTCAGAGGGGCGGGATTACGAAACCGTTCTGTCGGAAGTAGCGCATGTTCTGCCATTCATAAATAACTGGGCGACCTGCGATCAGCTCAGACCAAAGATTTTTCGGAAATATACAGATCGTTTGATTACCTCAGTAGAACAGTGGCTACATTCCGATCAGATATATACCATTCGTTTCGGTATCGGAATGCTTCTTTCTTATTATCTTGACGATCACTTCAAAACAGAATATCTCCATCAGGTTGCCGCCATCGTAAGCGAAGAGTACTACGTAAATATGATGGCGGCATGGTATTTTGCTACAGCCTTGGCTAAACAGTATAATGCGGTGATTCCACTGTTTGAAGAGCATCGTCTGAATGTCCGGGTACACAACAAAGCAATCCAGAAGGCGAGAGAGAGCCGACAGATCCCGGAGGATGTGAAGGAATATTTAAAAATATTAAAAAGATAAATGAAACCAAATGTCTGTTTCCTGCCTCTTTATAAATAGGTGCGCCAAATGAGAGAGAAGGTAGTTCATGAATGAGATATATCCGGAAACACAGCTGGTAAAATTAATGATCGCCGGAGACATGCGTGCATTTGATGAGCTATATGAAAGGTATAAGAAGCTTCCCATCCGTTATCTGTCTTTATAACCGTAAGAAAAATCAATCTATATAAGTATAAATCCACATAAATCCGGTCATATTAAGATTACTGTTTAGATAATATTCGAGGATTAAAAAGGAGGATCGGAACTATGGTCAAAAGAGAAGAAAGTGTAAAGCTGTTAAAGGAATGTGACGCCGGAACCCAAATGGGGATCAGCTCTTTGGAGCAGGTGATCGATGATATCTCCAACCGTGAGCTGCGTTCTATTCTTGAGGATAGCAGGTCTCGTCATCAGGAGATCAAAAGCGAGATTGATCAGTACCTAAATGAATACGGTGAGGAGGGAAAAGAACCTGCCATGATGGCCACCGTTATGGCGAAAATGAAGGAAAATATGAAAATGATGACAGAGCGGGAAGAATGCGCCGCTGCCAATGTCATCATCGATGGCTGTAATATGGGAATCAAATCCATCTATAAGTATTTTAATCAGTATCCCAATGCAGAAGAGCGCGTGAAGGGACTGGTAAACGATATTGTAGAAGAGGAAGAAGCTCTTTGCTGTAAATTGCGCTGTTATTTATAGACTTTTAGCGTTTTCTTTTATGAAATATTGACATTATGCGTGCATTGCGTTAACATATGCATATAAGATTTACGATTTAGGAATACCTGATTTACACAATGATGGTGTTCCTATTTTACGTTTGAGGGAGGAAAGACTATTGAAAGAAACTAATGTTCACAAGAAAACACCAAATCCGGCGGCATTGCTGCCGATCGGAGTTTTCCTTGTCCTGTATCTGGGTCTCGGAATTACCTTCGAATACATAATGAAGGTCCCCATGGGGTTCTATAATATTCCCATTGTGGGAGCCTTTATGGCAGCGATTCTCGTAGCATGTATTCAGAACAGAGCACTAAAATTCGACGAGAAGCTCTCCGTGATGGCGGCAGGAATAGGGGATAAAAATATTATCACCATGATCCTGATCTTTCTTACTGCGGGAGCCTTTGTGGGAGTCGTCGGACGAAGCAGCGCCGAGAGTGTCGCTTATTTTATGCTGTCCCTGATTCCGGCAAGATATGCGGTAGCAGTATTATTTGTGGTTGCATGCTTTGTATCCACAGCGATGGGAACTTCCGTAGGAACGATCACACTGCTGGTTCCGATCGGAGCCGCAGTTGCGCAGGCTTCCGGTTTTTCACTTCCGCTTTGTGTCGGCAGTGTTATGGGCGGCGCGATGTTCGGAGATAATCTTTCCTTTATTTCAGATACGACGATCGCCGCTTGCAACGGTCAGGGGTGTGCCATGAAGGATAAGTTTCGGGAGAATTTTCATATTGCACTTCCTGCAGCGATCGTTTCCCTGCTTCTGATTCTGGTCATGTCCGGCAGAGTTGAGCTGGTTGGCGCTGTGGAGCAGGAATATCATCTTCTGAAGATTTTGCCGTATGTACTGGTACTTCTGGGCGGCATCATCGGTATCAATGTCTTTGTGGTGCTTTTGGTCGGAATATTTTCCGGAGCCTTGATCATGCTGATTTCCGGGTCACTGACCGTGGTGGATCTGATCGTGAATCTCGGTACCGGTATTTCCGGAATGTTTGAGACCAGCATGGTGGCGATCCTTGTTGCCGCTATGTGCGGACTGATCCGTGAATATGGCGGATTTGAAGCTTTACTTTCCATGATACGACACCTGTTCCGCGGTAAAAAGGGCGGACAGCTCGGTGTTGGTATTCTGGTAGCGCTGGTAGACATTGCCACAGCTAATAATACAGTTGCCATCGTCATGGCCAATCCTATTGCCAAGGAAATGGCCGGTGAGTATGAGATATCACCGAAAAAAACAGCCTCCTTATTGGATACCTTTTCCTGCATCTCGCAGGGAATCATCCCGTACGGAGCACAGATGCTGGTGGCGATTTCAGCCGTGAATGAGCTTGGATTTGAGATCTCGGCATTTCAGATTATTCCGAAGCTCTTTTATCCGTATTTGCTTTTGATCAGCTCACTGATATTCATTTTTGTCATTAAAGATAATAAAAATATTTAGAAAAATGTCTAATAAGAAACGATTCATATAATTCTGTGATGGCTGT
>JAUNCG010000094.1 GCA_030526715.1 Eubacteriales bacterium | reverse complement strand
TACGGAGGAAAAGAACATGACAGGAGATGCACTGGCGCTGGAGGTGATCGAGCGTCTGAAAAAAGAATACCCGGATGCGGACTGCACGCTAGATTATACGGAGGCATGGAAGTTGCTGGTGAGCGTGCGTCTGGCGGCACAGTGTACCGATGCGCGGGTGAATATCGTGGTACAGAAGCTATATGAGAAATATCCGGATGTAAATGCTCTGGCAGAGGCGGGAGCGGATGCCATTGAGGAGATCGTGCGTCCCTGTGGTCTCGGACGCAGCAAGGCCAGAGATATCAGTGCCTGTATGAAGATGCTGCGGGATGAATACGGCGGAAATGTGCCGGAGGACTTCGACGCGCTGATGAAGCTCCCGGGAGTGGGGCGCAAGAGTGCGAACCTGATCATGGGAGATGTGTTCGGCAAACCGGCCATTGTGACGGATACGCATTGCATCCGCCTGTGCAACCGCATCGGTCTCGTGGATCAGATCAAGGATCCGAAGAGGGTGGAGATGGCACTGTGGAAGATCATCCCTCCGGAGGAGGGCAATGATTTTTGCCATCGTCTGGTAAATCACGGACGGGAGGTCTGCACTGCGCGGACGAAGCCTTACTGTGACCACTGCTGTCTCGCGGATATCTGTCAGAAGAACGGGGTCTAGGCGATATTATTTAAAGGAGGACATGGGGATGAAGTTTCATAATGGTCACTGGCTGTTGCGGGAGGGGATCGGTTTCTTCTCTGCGCAGCATGTTTACGAGATTAGGAAGAATGCGGATGAGCTGATACTGGTAGTGCCTACGTCGCGCATTACATCGAAGGGAGATACGCTGGGAGGCGTGAACCTGACGGTTCATATTACGGCGCCTGCGGAGGGTGTGATTCGTGTCCGGATATACCATCATAAGGGCGTAAAGAAAACAGATCCGGAATTTGAACTGAATTTTCCGCAGGAGGTGCAGCCGCTGCAGGTGGAGGAGACGGAGCATACACTGACGGTGAAGAGCGGACAGCTGAGTCTGGAGATCGATACGCAGCAGTGGTCTATGACTTATCGACATGAGGACACATTGCTGACGAAGAGTGGAACGAAGGATCTCGGTCTTGTGAAGGAAGAATGGACCGGGATGGCCTATGATCATGGAGAAAAGGCACATATGGTACAGCAGTTGGGGATCTCTGTAGGAGAGACCATCTATGGACTTGGTGAGCGCTTCGGCACCTTTGTGAAAAACGGTCAGTCCGTGGAGATCTGGAATGAGGATGGCGGAACCAGCTCTGAGCAGTCGTATAAGAACGTACCGTTTTATCTGTCCAGCCGCGGCTACGGCGTGTTTGTAAACCATCCGGAGAAGGTGGAGTTCGAGGTTGGCACAGAGCAGGTGGCGAAGGTAGGATTCTCCGTAGAGGGGGAAAGTCTGGATTATTTCCTGTTTGACGGTCCGACCATGAAGGATGTCCTTGTAAAATATACCTATCTGACGGGTAAACCGTCGCTTCCGCCGCAGTGGACCTTTGGATTATGGCTGTCCACATCCTTTACCACCAGTTATGATGAGGCGACGGTCATGAGCTTTATTGACGGCATGTTTGAGCGGGATATTCCGCTGGGTGTATTTCATTTTGACTGCTGTTGGATGAGAGAATTTCACTGGACAGATCTGGTCTGGGATTCCAGAGTATTCCCGGATCCGGAGGGTATGCTGAAGAGGATCAAGGCGAAGGGCGTGAAGATCTGCGTCTGGATCAATTCCTACATCGCGCAGGAATCCGTGATGTTTGACGAGGGTGTAGAGAAGGGCTATTTTGTGAAACGCCCCAACGGCGACGTATGGCAGTGGGATATGTGGCAGCCGGGCATGGCGCTGGTGGATTTTACAAATCCGAAGGCATGCGCTTGGTTCCAGAGCAGACTGGAGAGACTGCTGGATATGGGCGTGGATTGCTTTAAGACCGATTTCGGTGAGCGTATTCCTACAGATGTGGTGTACTACAACGGTGCGGATCCGAAGAAAATGCACAATTACTATACCTATTTATATAATAAGACGGTATTTGAGCTGCTGCAGAGAAAACGAGGACAGGAGGATGCGCTGGTATTTGCCCGCTCCGCCACTGCCGGAGGACAGAAGTTCCCGGTACACTGGGGTGGTGACTGCTGGTCCAATTATGAGGGGATGGAACAGAGCCTGCACGGCGGTCTGTCTCTGACCAGCAGCGGATTTGGCTACTGGAGCCATGATATCGGTGGCTTTGAGAGCACCTCCACACCGGACGTCTATAAGCGCTGGTGCGCCTTCGGACTGTTGTCCAGCCACAGCCGTCTGCATGGCAGCGACTCCTATCGTGTTCCGTGGCGGTATGATGAGGAGGCGGTAGACGTGGTGCGCTTCTTCACGAAGCTCAAGCTGTCGCTGCTGCCGTATTTGTACAGCAGCGCTGTATTTACGGCGAAGACAGGGATTCCCATGATGCGCAGCATGCCGCTGGAATTCAATGGAAGTCTGGACTGCCAGTATCTGGATAAGCAGTACATGCTGGGAGATAGTCTGCTGGTAGCGCCGATTTTCAATGAGGAGAGCGTAGCCCGCTATTATCTGCCAAAGGGCAGATGGACAAGCTATCTGACCGGCGAGGTATGTGAGGGCGGTTGGCGCGAAGAACGCCACGGCTATCTGTCCATCCCGCTGTGGGTGCGCGAGAACAGTGTGATCGCGACGGCGGTAGGAACAACGCGTGTGACAGACCCTTATGGAGAGAAGCTGGAGCTGAGGGTATACACTCCCGGAGAGAAAAAGGAGACAAGGATATATCAGGAGCAGCAGGAGCTCGTTCGCATAGAGACCGAGGCCGGAGAACGTGAGATCTTCCTGAAGCTTGAGGGAAGAACCGACGTGACGATCCGTCTGGTGAACTGTGTGCTGACCTCCGTGGAGGGCGGCAGCATGACAGTGGAAGGGAATGATACGATCATAAAACCGAGTGAAAATTGTTTGATAGGTCAAATGAGGTAAGAAAAAGGTTGTATTTTTATACGAATTACTGTATAATAATGCACTAATAGACAGGGCACCGATTACAGAGCTTTTGGTAATGGGTGCTTTTCTGTAAATATGGATGAGGAGGCAGGGCATGGCAGAAGCTGAGAAATTTAATTTGGAAAAATACGGCGTGAAGAAGGAGATGGAAAAGCTGGAAACAATAATGCTGCATAACCAGCGGATCGATCCGAATCTTTACGTGGAATATGATGTAAAAAGAGGCCTGCGTGATTCTGCGGGTAAGGGTGTATTGACCGGATTAACGGAAATCTCCGATGTGAGCGGTTATCAGCTCATCAACGGTCGTCGGATTCCGTCAGAGGGAGAGCTGTATTATCAGGGTGTGAATGTGATCGATCTGGTACAAGGGTTGAAGAATCGCAGATTCGGCTTTGAGGAGACAATCTATCTACTGCTCTTTGCCAAGCTGCCGAGCCGGGAAGAACTGAAGGAATTCTCAGAGGTCATGTTCAAGCTGCAGACTCTGTCGGGTCGTTTTGTGCGGGATGTGGTGATGAAGGCCTCCACCGAGAATATTATGAATGCGATGCAGAGATGCATTCTTTCCTTATATACATATGATGAGAAGGCAGATGATATCGAGCCGGGTAATGTACTTCGCCAGTCTCTGGAGATGATCGCGAAGCTGCCTATGATCGCGGTGTATTCCTATCATGCATACCGTCATTTCCGTAAGGATGAGATGCTGTTTATACGAAATCCACAGCAGGGACTGTCCATGGCAGAGAATCTGCTGCTGATGCTTCGACCGAGTGGAGAATATACAGAGCTGGAGGCAAAGGTGCTGGATATCGCGCTGGTTCTCCATGCAGAGCACGGCGGTGGTAACAATTCAACATTTACCACGCATGTAGTGACGTCCTCCGGTACAGATACCTATTCAGCCGCAGCAGCCTCCATCGGTTCACTGAAAGGACCGCGTCACGGCGGTGCGAATCTGAAGGTCCAGAACATGTTTGCAGACATTAAGGAGCATGTATCTGACTGGACAAATGAAGAGGAGGTCAGCGCATATCTTCAGAAGATTCTGGATAAAAAGGCCTTTGACGGTTCCGGTCTCATCTACGGTATGGGGCATGCCGTATATACCCTGTCGGATCCCCGAGAGGTTCTTCTGAAGAGCTATGCCAGAGAACTGGCGCAGGAAAAGGGACGTATGGAGGAGTTCGCGCTTTACGAGCTGGTAGAGCGTCTGGCAGGTCACCTTGTCATGCAGCACAGAAAGCTGTTCAAGAATGTCTGCGCCAATGTGGACTTCTACAGCGGACTGGTCTACAGCATGCTGGATATCCCGCAGGAGCTGTTCACACCGATCTTCGCGATTTCACGTATGCCGGGATGGAGCGCACATCGTCTCGAAGAGCTGGTCAATGCCGGCAAGATCATCCGTCCGGCCTACAAGTATGTGGGACATCACACAGAGTTCCTTCCGTTAGAGGATAGATAAATGTCATAAGTAGAAATGCATCCCTGATTTCTTTGTGAGATCGGGGATTTTCATATAGAAAAACGAAAACCATTAAGTAAAAATGAATAAAGAAAAAAGATAAAAGGGAAAAAGTTGAAAATACATTGTTTTAGAATGAATTATTGAGTATAATAAAAGCAAACTGTTTATAATTATTCGTGAAAAAATGACGACAGGATAATTCTCACACAGGATATGGAGGGAATGTCTGCACGGATAAAGCTGGCAAATAATCATGTGCGAAGAAGATCGTACGGGTAGGAGGGCAAGGATGAAAAACAAAAAGATGAAACAGGTCGTAGCTTCTATATTAGCTGCGGCGATGGTTCTGACAAACACGGGAATGACGACGCTTGCAGAGGAAGTTGCAGCCGAGGCAAGCGTGGATGCTGTGAATTCCGCTGCTGACGAGGAAGCAGCGGCAAAGGCAGCCGAAGAGAAGAGCGAACAGGAAGTCCCGGCGAAAGCTGAGACTGAGGATGCTGCCAAGGAGAAGACAGCAGAAACTGATACAGAGAAAGTGACAGAGCCGGTTACAGAGTCTGAGACTGATACGGAGAAAA
>JAUNCG010000093.1 GCA_030526715.1 Eubacteriales bacterium | reverse complement strand
CCAGCAGCCAGTTTGTATTTCTTATATTGACGAACCGCAAAATGATTTGGCTCTCTGCTCTCCAGTTCTTCAAACAGCATATCCACCGGATTTTGATAACTTTCGTCATCTTCTCTGGTTTCGCTCTCATTCAGAAGATCAAGAAGTGTATTGAAGTTTTTCTCATCTTCGTCACCCTCGTACCAGATCAATGCAATCAACGCTGTATACAGCAGTTTTTCTGCTTTGACCCAGAAATCTTCGGTGGCTTTTTCGCCTTCGCCTTTCGTATTGGCAATAATTGTCGTTACCAGTTTCAAAATATCTTTCTCTGAGCGAATGTAGCTGAATGGATTATAATGCATAGACTTTGAAAAATTGATGGTGTTCAGTACCTTGATTTTGTACGGTTCCCTGATAATTTTTCCTTTTTCGTCTCGCATGATCTTTCCCTTCTTATCTCTCTTTGGCGGTCCAACGGATAACATTTTTCCACACTCCAAGATCAGAGTTCCTTTTGGATCTGTGACCACATAGGAACAATTCATCTGCATCAAAGATGGCTTAACAAAAAAACGAGTCTTTCCAGAACCAGACCCTCCGATAACTTCAATATTCTTATTTCTCGCAAACTTTGGCAGCTTTGGTCTACTTGCCATTGTAATAGCTTCCGTCATGGTAAGAGGAATATTCTGCCACTGATCCGGATCTCGATAAGGTTCAATGTCTTTTGATGTTCCCCACCGAGCAGAACCATACTCCACACCTTTTCGGAATTTCTTTGAATCATTTTTCTTTTGCCAGACCAAAATATACAGAAGTCCTGCACACCCTGCTCCTACTAAAAGATCCTGCCAATATACGCTGGGAGTCAATCCAGCGATAATTTTATCCGCATGCTCCATCGTATAGAACAGCTTATTTCCCATATCCTTTCCCGGACTTAACCGGTAAAGACATGCAGCTCTATCTCCTATCTCAAAAGCAATAACATATGGCAGTACATGAATCGCCAGCTGTTTTCCATTCAGAGCGGACAGCCTGACTCCAATCATTTTCTTCAGCTGGTTCATCCATCCAGTTAGTTTCCCTGTCAGTTTCCTGATCAACGAGAAACCTCCTGATGTCGATTTTTTACCTTATCCTTATTCTGCTGAGATACTTTCTGGCGATAACTTGCCAATCTCTTGTGAATTGAAGGACGGTTTGCTTTTCTTATCTTTGCCTGGGAAAATTCACGGAAAGCCGCATTTAATGCATCCTGATCTCTGCCTTTGAAAAATACCAGATATACCGGCGGATCTTTTGTCTTATCTTTCTTCAGTGCATAGTTTATGCCATATTTTCTCGCATAGCGCTCGAAAGACTTGATGTTTTTGGGAGTAATCTCAATATTTACCATACCGGCATTCTGTTTCGCCAGATCTTTTACCGTAATTTTCCCCTGCTTCGGCTCACTCTTTGTAGCTGCTTTTTTCTGCTGTTTCACGGCTTTCTTCTTGCCATGATGCTGTAGATACATCCGCATAGCTGATTTCAGCACAGAAGCTGTCATCTTCGTAGTCCGAATATAAAACGATACTGTTTTACTGGTTACTTCTTCCTGCATGGTCGTTCCCCCTTTCCCAGTCAATTAACTGCTGTCCCACAATGGAATCATGATAATCACTCCCTCTCTTTCTATTCTTTCTGATCATCAAAGATTGTTTGAAACAATTCTTTCCCCTTCGGTGTGATCAATGTCTGCGAACACATATGACCATTCACATTAAAATCCTTCACGATGAAAAGCGTTTTGTTCTTTTGTGTCGCATAGGGAAGTAATGTGCCGGAAGGACTTCTATATAGAAAACTTCCTTCCAACAGACACTTCACAAATCTGCGTTCCGGAATCTTTAATTCCTTTGCTGTCGTTCGGATATTTGTGCAATCACCCTGCTCCATAAAATGATCATAATAACTTGCTTTAGGCTGCAACGCTTCAATCTGTAGCTGAAGTTCCTTGTTGCGATTATTCTCTTCTAGCAAGCGCTGGGCAAATTCAAGCAGCACTTCCGGATTTTTTCTTGATTCCTCCAGTAGATGATTTGTCATATATCCCCCATTTTTTCTAATAGAAGGAAGTACCTCATCAAATACCCATCGTTCAAAATCCTGTGCTTTTTCTAGCCTGCTCTTAGTGATCAGTCGGTAGACATCTCCTTCTGGGATAAATGTCAGGCTCTGTGTTCCACCCGCTGTAAGGGCGCCCCGTTTCAGGGCCCCCTTGCAATGCGTCTGAAGTGCATTTCTTGGTTTCGTATATCCAAGTGCGTATGCAACATCAATTCCACAGAAAAGGATCCGTCCATCTTCCTCAATCATTCGAATTTCTCCGAAATCATTATTTCGGAATGTCGAAACCACATATTCCATATTTTCCATCTGGCATCGCCTCCATGATCTTTTTCTGAACTTCTTCTTCAGTCATACCGATCTCGACTAACGCACTGGCAAATTTTGAATAGACACAAACTATAAATTCTGCAAAATACATATCATAAAATGTGCTATCCTCGGCTTCCGCAAGCAGTTTTACTGATCGTCTCATTAACATCCCACAAAATTCAGCGGTGTATCGATATAAGACAAAGGATGCTATGCTCCCATTTTGTAACCACGTTTCAAATAATCTTTGAAACAAATACCCCACACTATCTACATCATCGTATCCATTCATAATAGCTGATACATAGTATGCAGCATCCTCTTTTGCATCTTTGAAGATGCTGTCTGTAAATCGGTTATTAATTCTTTCTATATTATTTTCTGCAATCATCTTATTCATTGTGAATGTCTCCTTATTTAAATGGTGTCTCAAGATCATCTGGAATATCAAATGGAACAGCTCCTTCTGGCATAGAATGAAATCCACCATTACCATTATTTTTTTCCATCTCTGTTCTTGAAGCACCAAACTCTATAGAACCCATAATAAGTTCAGTGTAATAAGTCACTTTATCGGAATTTTGATCTCCCAGGCGAGTGATCACTAATTCTCCGGATACCATGACCTTTGTCCCCTTTTCCAGATACTTCCTTACAAACTCTGCATTTTGGTTGTATGCAGCCACTCGTATGGTAAATACTTGGCTGGAAAAATTTCTTTTCACTACTAACATAAAATGTGCAACATTGACTTCTCTCCCTTGTGACATAATAGTTGTCACTTCGGGATCTTTCGCCAATCTGCCCATAAAAACACATGTATTCATTTTTCTTGTTACCTCTAATTTTTTATTGATTGATTTAGGCTTTGTCTGTACACATACAGTTGGTTGTCATCGTTCGCAGATAACCCGATGTAACATCATGGTCCTGTTCGGCAGGTTGCCATACTCCGATTTTGGCAGAATCGTGTGGTATCATTATTGGCTTCGCTCGTTCCTTATCAGATAAAGAAGTCCTGGCGTAAATCCATCCGGATAAGCCTTGTTACCAACTGTATCAGCTCATTCAGTTGTCAATGTGCGCTATGAAAATTCATAATTTTCTACTTGTTATCCGTTGGGGAACATAAGAAGGGACATAAAAAAAGAAAATATTTTGAAAAATTTTGATATGACAAAAGAAAACCTCACGACAAATTGTCGCGAGGTTGAAAATCGGGCTGCAAGTTCAACGAAAGGGCAGCTATCTAAAGACGGTAAGCTGTTTTTTCGTTGGACTTGACCCCGATTGTTCACGAAACGATTTGTATGTTTTCTCTACCGATAGTTATATACTAGAAGTCACACATACTCTACACAACATATTATCCTATATCCACATAATTTCAAACATTATATTTTCTTCGTGTTGAATAAAGCGGTGTTTCAATCCGTAGCAAAAATAATTGTTCCACTAAATACTCTGCCAGTAAATAATATTTATCCTGTTCAAAAGTCTCTGGATTCTCAGAAAACTGTTCTGTTTCAATTATCTGATCGGCAAAGATCAAATGTACTGTGCAATCACTCTCAGATACAGCCATATCCGGAGATTCTTTTTGCAGATAATTGGCAAGATCCTCATTATTCTCTCCCTCTAATTTTTCAAATGCAAGGAGAGCATCCTGAAACTCATCCCAATGCAAAGGCTTATTCGCAAACCATTGATCAACCACTACTATCTTTTTCTCTGACTGTCTTCATACATCCGCATCCTCCCTACGTCCATATTACTATAGAATTTACTCTCTGGATGACACAGTATATTGCATCCTGCAAATAGCATAAGCAACCCTTATAGATCTCAGCACAAACCAAAGATGACATTTCTCAGACACATATCTGCAATTTCAATTCCAGCTAATACTACACTGGCAGTCATCGGTATCAGGAAGGTTCCCAGTGCTATCGCCAGACTTCTCCAGGTAGTCTCTGCACTTTCCAGACCGAATGCATAACCCGCAATAGCAGTCAGAAAGAAAATGAATGCAAGCAGACGAAATATCACTGCCGAACAACTAACCATCAACAGAGTAATCCATTTTGCCAGGACAAGCAGCATCCAAACCGGAAATAAGATAACCTTTGCCATTATTCTTGTGATCCACATAGTTTTTCCTCCTTCATGTAATCGTCTTTTCAAAACCTCGCGACAAATTGTCGCAAGGTTGATTCAATGCTGTTCATGTACCATAAAAATCATGCTGTACCTCTGCAGCATAATAATGCTTGATCGTTGCCGGTGCATTGTACAGCGTGGTCAGTAAATATTGTCGAATATTTCGGACCTTTGTTGTATTTCGCTCTAGGCACCCGACAACGTACTGTATATGCGTAAAGTCTAACTTCAGAAGCCTTGACTTAACCACATTGATGGGCATAGCTTCCCCGTTGACATAGATTTCCTTTTTCCGTGAACAAACCGTATCCAGCATGATCTCCAAAATCTCATTGATGGAGTCTGCTCCGTAATCATGGCACAGCGCATCATACGCAATGTTCTCCATGATGATCTTACAGTATGCTGTTCTCTTATCCATCTCATCCATCTCTTCTGACTCACTCCTCTGGATAGATAGATAAGATTCAGTATTACTCAATTCAGTATTGTTATAATCAGTATTATTACCGTGTCCTTTTGACACTTCCTGAGATGTCGTTT
>JAUNCG010000092.1 GCA_030526715.1 Eubacteriales bacterium | reverse complement strand
TTTAATATCTTCGTCCGGCACTGTCCCATTCAGGATTACGGTATTCCAGTGCTCCTTATTCTGATGATATCCCGGCAGTACAGCCTCATAGGCATCTCTCCAGAAAAACCTCATCTGCGGATCCACCTTAATATTGATACATAGATTCCCGTCCTTCATATATGTCCAGAGAAATGCTTTCTTATTCTTTTTTAATCTGACCAGCTGCCAGTTCTCATCATGAAACGGCGCATCCTGATAGGTCTCCGGAAAGGAAAGACCGTAGGCGAGTACTTCTTCGCGTGTAGTCATATTAATCACCTTTTTTCCATCGATACTCATTATTTAAACAAACCATCAATTTCCTCACATGCCTTTTCTAATATGGATTGTGGATCATATCCCGCAACATCCAGCATTTCAGCCTTTATTAATTCTACCTTCTTTATTCCAAAATAATTTTGCGCCATATCCTTTATATATTCATAGCTATATTTCGGATCATACACGCCACCCGCTGTTGTAACATAGTATAACTTTTCTGCATTGCAGAGTCCTCTGGGGATTCCATCAGCACCATATTCCGAAACAATTCCGGTCACATATATATTTTCAATGTATATCTTAAGCAATGACGGAAATGATAAATCCCAAAATGGCGCTGCTATCACAATAATATCTGCATCATGAAATTCCTTTGCATAATCAAATCTATGTGAGACATAATCATGAGCAGCTATCTGCCTTGTTCTTTCTGTTAATGACTGATTATCAAGAGGCTGCTGCTGCTCACTGTCAAGCCTTACTTCTCTATAGCTCCCAAACTTCTCTAAAAGTCTGCGTGCAAGACGATCCGTTCTCGATTCGTCTCTGACACATGCATTGATATATAACACGTTCATGTAAATAAGATCTCCTTTCAGTTCATCCTTTTCTATAATGAGCCAAAAACACTCTTGCGATCAGCTCAAGAAACTCGAAAGGCTTTGTAATATAGTCCTGCGCTCCCAGACAAAGCCCCTTTACTTTATCCTCCGTCTCACCCTTGGCTGTCAGAAAAATCACCGGATTATTCATGCTATCCGCATAAGAAAACAACTCATAACCGTCTATCCCCCATATATCAGGAAAGCCGATCATTCTCTCCTGTCGTCTCGTTCCATATATCATACCAGCTCAGACATGCATCCGTCCATGCGGCTTCTAAGGTATCGTACTCCGTTTCACATTCCTGTACCTGCCTTTTCAGAAGCCTTGTGTCTTCACTTTCTTCCCGGGTTCCGCAGTCCATCAGTTCTCTTTCCTGAAGCTCTGTTTTCAACATTTCCAGCTGCCGCATCTTTTTTTCAGCCTGATGCTTTGCTTCCTCCAGTGGTTCTCCTGCCAGACGGAGCTTCCAATCTGCATATGCTTCCGCGTCCGACAACGGTCTGCTCTGCATCCGTGCCGCCTTCGGAACTGCTTTCAAAGAAGATACCATAGCCTGCTCCTGCGTGGACAGCATACCGGGTAATGCATCTAAGGATACTCCCTTAGAAATGAGCTTTTCCATCCTTTGTCTGCTCTGTACATAATGGGTATAACCAAACGGATAATAATATGCCGCGCCATCCTCAAGCACCAGAATGGCATCCGCGACCTGATCCAGAAAATATCTGTCATGAGATACGATCAGCATGGTTCCGGTATATGCCCGAAACGCAGATTCCAGCGTCTCCTTTGCCGGTATATCCATATGATTGGTCGGTTCGTCCAGTATCAGGAAATTCGGACAGAGCGTTAACAGCTCACAAAGCCGCAGTCTTGCTTTTTCTCCTCCGGAAAGTGTACAGATCTTATGATGACAAATGCTCCCCCGAAACAGAAATGCCGCAAGCCTGCCATATAACTCCTTCTCCTGCATTCCGGGAAACAGTTTACGGAAATGCCCGATCACGTTCTCTTCCAGATCTGTCTGCCCGCTGCTCTGATCAAAGTACCCAAAGATCACCTTTTCTCCAAATCGAAACGATCCCTTGAGCGGCGGCATCTGTCCGGCGAGCGTCTTTAGTAAGGTGCTCTTTCCAATACCGTTTCTTCCGATAATCCCGATCTTCTGTCCCCTCCGTACACGAAGATCCAGCTTCTCAAGAAGGGGATTTCCTTTTTCAAATCCCAACTGCAGCTCTTTCATCTCTAAGCTCCACTTAGGTCCCGGATATTCCGGATTCAGCTCTCCGGTGAAAATATGCCCCAGATCCTGCTTTGGTTTTTCGATACGCTCCATACGATCCAGCATCGTCTTTCTGGATCTGGCAAATGCCGCCTTTCTCGGTTTATTCTTAAATTGTTTGATCAACTGCTCATTTCGCTCAATTTCTTCCTGCTGCCGTTGATACGCCTTAAGCTGTCTTTCATAGACCTTGCGTTTTTCCGTCCGATACGCAGAATAATTACCAACATACCGTTTTAACCGACAATCCTCCAGCTCGTAGATGACAGAGGCACAGCGATCCAGAAAATATCTGTCATGGCTCACCATCACAACGGCTCCCGGATAATCCACCAGATGCGCTTCCAACGCCTCCACAGATTCTCCGTCCAGATGATTGGTCGGCTCATCCAGAAGCATGATGTCGCTTTCGGTCAAAAGAAGCTTTACCACCATCAGCTTTGTCTGCTCTCCTCCGGAAAAAGCTCCCAGCTTCTTCTCTTTATCCTCCACCTGAAATCCAAAATCCTGCAGCATTCTGTCATACTTCTGCTCATAGAAAAAACGATCCGAAGAATAATCAAGCGCTATCTTTTCTCCTTCTGCCTGCTCACCCTTTCCTTCCATGCCTTCCTTTTCATAAAAGCCCTCCAGAAGAATTTCCTCCACGGTCTGATCCAGCCATCTGCTGTGATCCTGAGAGAGCACTGAGACCTTTAACTGTCTGGAGCAGAGAATCCCCTTCCCCTGCCGCTTATCATCCCGATCCAACTCCAGCTCCCCGGCAATCAGCTTCAAAAGTGAGGTCTTTCCAGTTCCGTTTGATCCGACAATACCGATTCTTTCTTTTCCTTTGATCTCCATGTCCACATGGGAAAGTATCATCTTTTCTCCAAAGGACAGAGTACCGTTCTGTATCTTATATAACATATGTTCACAACCTCATATCTTTATGAACTCTATTATAAAGAAATCTGTCCTTATTTTAAAGTCAAAACAACATAAAAAATTCTACTGACGAATATCCACTACTCCCACTTTTCGCATATCTGCCGAAATTTCAACTGACGCACCATCGCCGCTAAGATTGAGATACATATTCTTCAGATCATTCTCATTTACGATCCATGCCATATGAACCTGAATGCTTTCTCCGGATTTCAATGAGGGAATATAATTTTTACCGTTTTCATCATCGCTTACACTGTGATAAGTCATCTCTGCCATACGCGCCACTCCGTCCCAGATCATACGATCATACTGTTCCTCCGACTGTAATTGCGGATCATAAGCATGATATTCACCATTTTCCTGTTCCATCAACACCAGCGAGCCAAGATATTGTAAATGGTCGATTTCCTCATCTGTGTTATTTGTATAGGTAGCTGTTACATACACCAGCTTTTGTTTGGTATCCTCTGTCTTTATCACTTCATCTAAAGAATTTGTACCATTGCCGGATTTAATATACGATATCTTGTTATCCACTAATTTGCCATCCGTTCCGACTGCGTTTTTCCATTCCTCAGGCAAATCACCCTGATCGATCAGTTGAAGATCATCTGCCACCTGTACAGAATCTACACGTACTGAAATGGGTTTGTCCCAGATAACTTCTCCCTCTCCATTTTCTCCAAATGCGGAAATCTCGAATGTTTCTCCAATTTGACGTATGGGTATATTGCTGTCATTTTCTGCGGATGCAAGCTCCATTGGCAAGCTCTCTGTTTACGGAGAAACCACTTCACTCCATCGATACATGTCAGTAGCTTCCATCAACATATCATTTTCCGTTATTTCAAGACTGTCAACTACCTTTATGGCGTCCTCTTTGCTGACATCACTTCCGATATACACGGTAACGACACGATAATACTCAGGACACAGCAGGTATATTCTCTTATTAAAAGATCCCGTTTTCGTAAGATTCTGATATTCCAGATACACTCCCTCGTATTTTCCAAAATTTCTTTTCTCACTATTTACAACGTATGTATCCTGCATAACAGCATTTAGATCATTTTCATCGAATAGCACTGAACTAAAGCTGAAGCCTCCGGTTTCATTATGCTCCGGATATTCCAGATGACGATCATCTGTCCATTCCATACCTTCCGGAACATATCCTGTCTTAATATCAATCCCATGAAGCTTATCCGGAATCTTCAGGGGATCTGTGCCCTGCTCTGATTCAACACCCGTCGCAACACTATATTCCCCTGTTTTTTCCAGATACATATGGAACAAGCTCACACCGGCATATACAAGTGTTGATGTAGCAAGTACACATACTGCCGCTATTCCGGCAATTCTTCCCATTGACCATTTTTTTGATCTTCTCGTTTTAAGATTGACCACTTTCTGGCTGTGAATTTGATGATTCACCTCATTTTGTATCATTTCATGAATAAAATCCGGTGTCTCAGGAATATCTTTTTTTAAATTTTCTAACTTCATATTCATTCCTCACTTTCTGACAAGCTGTTTCTAAGCTTCATACGTGCTCTTGCAAGCCTTTTTTGAACTGCCCCTTCTGTAATTTCAAGAATCCGGGAAATCTCTCTAATCTGAAACCCCTCGGCATAATATAAAATAACCGGTAATCGAAGTTCCTCTTTCAAAGAATTTACTGCTTTATACAAATCACTGTAATCAACCATATCTTCTATTTCCATTGATGTTTTTTCGTATGGTTCTTCCAGCAATACGGTTTTACCTGCTGTTCTTAATATGGTATAACACTCATTGATCAAGATACGCATCAACCATGTTTTTACATATTTATCATTTCGCAGAGTCTCTATCTTTGAAAATGCTTTGACAATTGTTTCCTGAATCGCATCTGCGCAGTCTTCATCATGAAACAAGATCGTCTTTGCAGTCGCATATAATTGCCGTTCGGACTCAAGAATCAATGTGCCCAATTTCTCTCTAGTCACAGAATGTCTCCTCCTTTCTCAATCTGCCAGCAATGATTGTTTATATCAATTAGACGTAGAAGTTTTCAAAATATCCC
>JAUNCG010000091.1 GCA_030526715.1 Eubacteriales bacterium | reverse complement strand
GCAGTCTGGAAGCTCGTCGGGCTCATAACCCGAAGGTCATAGGTTCAAATCCTATCCCCGCAATTTTTTATGCCCAGATAGCTCAGTTGGTAGAGCAGAGGACTGAAAATCCTCGTGTCACTGGTTCGATTCCGGTTCTGGGCACGCAAGTCACAGATACAGTAATGTGTTTGTGGCTTTTTTCTTTTGTATAGAGGACAGAATGGAATTATAAAAAATCAATTGATAATTTATAATTAGCAAAGGAAGTTTATGATTTTTTCATGAGATAAACATATTTTGAACATATTTCATGGATATACTAACTACATATTAGCAAAGAGCTAATATATTTCATAACTCACACTTCGCAGCACCACACGCTGCGAAGTACTCCCTCAAAATAGTTATTTTTTCTCTTTCCTGAAAAAGCTGTGCATTCGCACAGCTTTTTTCTGTAAGTAATTCCTCTATAATCATAACGGACAGGTTGTAAACGAGTAGGAAACTATGATATGGTATATAAAAGAATCCAATAGTATAAAACAGATTTTTGTAATAAGTATTATGCGATAATAAATTGGGAGGAAGCAAATGTATTTAGCAATAATATCAGCATTTGGTGTGGGCGGCGCAACGATTATCGGAGTTACGCTTGGATTTTTGTTTGAAAGAATTCCACATAGATTTAATGATGTGATACTGGGATTTGCGGCAGGAGTGATGCTGGCGGCAGCTATGCTGGGCTTGATCATTCCCTCATTAGATTACGGAAATGTCTGGATAACAGTTGTAGGAATTATAGTAGGAGCGCTGTTCTTGAACATGGCGGATCGTTTGACCCCACACCTGCATCATATTACAGGTGTGGATCAGGAGGCGCATGTTCATGGACAGACAAATTTAAATAAAGTCATGTTGTTTGTGATGGCAATTGCGATTCACAATCTTCCGGAGGGTATTGCGGCCGGTGTAGGATTTGGCGGTTCAGATATCGGCAATGCCATTACCGTGGCGTTTGGCATTGCCCTGCAGAATATTCCGGAAGGAATGGTCATCGTTTCTCCCATGATTTTGGCCGGAGTACCGAAAAAGCGAGTGTTTCTGATCGCAAGCTTTACGGGAATGATTGAGATCGTGGGAACCATGATAGGGTATTTCGCTGTCAGCATAGCAACTGCGGTGCTTCCTTTTGCACTGGCATTTGCAGGCGGGACTATGATCTATGTAGTCAGTGATGAGATGATTCCGGAGACCCACAGCCATGGTTTTGAACGCATGGCGACCTATTCATTGCTTGCGGGTTTTATATTGATGCTGATTATGGATTTTTATATAGGCTAGCTTTTTATTAATATTCTTTGGTAATATTCTGTAGCCAAGATCCGCTGCGATAATGCCGGATCACCCATGGCCATTTAACGAATTCATCCGTACAAAGAAGGAAATATACCACCATGGGTGGAAGCTTGAAAATAAAGGCGCTTACGAAGCCCAGAGGTACGGCATAGCACCACATATCTACAATATCGCAGATCATGCCAAAGCGGCTGTCTCCGCCGGCACGAAAGACGCCGACGATCAGAGTTGTGTTGACGGCGGCTCCGAGTACGTAATAGGAATTGATGTACAGCATATAGCGAAGATAATGCAACGCCTGAGCGTTCAAAGAAACCTTGGCCAGTACCAGAGGAGAAATCAATAAAACGATTACACCGCCTAAAAGACCGGTGATAACGGTCAGAATCATATAGCGTTTGGCATCTTTACGAGCATGATCCAGCCGATTCTGTCCGATCTCATTTCCAAGCCATATGGTTGCGGAATTACCGAATCCGAAGCAGAGCGTTGTGGCATAATTACGTACTACGACGACAATGGAATTTGCTGCAACCATGTCGCTGCCGAGATGACCGAGGATCGCAGTATAAAGTGAAAATGCAACGCCCCAAGCAAGGTCGTTGATAAGCGCAGGAAGTGCCATGTGCATAAAATCAGAAAACAATATTTTATTATGCACAAAGATACTGGAAAATCGCAGCTTAACATCTTTCGAAAAATAAGAAACCAGCAGACAGGCGATCAGTTCGGTTCCACGTGCAATGCTGGTAGCCAGAGCAACGCCGGCAACTCCGAGCTTCGGAGCGCCAAAAAGCCCGTAAATAAACACAGCGTTCAACGTCACGTTGATACCGAGAGCCAAGGCATTCAAAGCAGTGCTGATGCTGACATGTCCAACGCTTCGCAGGGATGCGAGATACATTTCCGCAATACCCCAGAAAAGATACGAAAATCCGACCAGCTTCAGATAAGAAATACCGAGCTCGATCAATTCAGGATCATATGTAAAAACTCTCATCATCAGATGGGGAATCGTAAAAGCGCACAGAGCCAGTACAAGTGAAGTCAGGATAGAAAAACGAAGAGCGATTCCCTGTACAAGCTCAATTGCACGCACATCCTTTTTCCCCCAGTACTGGGAGCCCAGCATGGTTACTCCCGCGCCGAGACCATAAAGAATCGTAAAAAATACGGAGGAATACTGGGTCGCAAGCGATACAGATGAGATCGCGGATTGTCCTACGCTGTTGAGCATAATGACATCCGCAGAGCTCACGGTAGCGCTTAATAGATTTTGAATTACAATCGGCAGAGAGAGTGCGATGATCTGTCGATAAACTGTTTTATTAGTATTCATTTGATTATATGCACCTCAGATCAATGTCTTTCTGTCCAGTCATCATAGGTTTCGCAAAATCTTGCGGAAAAAGAAGGTTCCATACCATCCACATAAAGATGAGAGATATCTCCGAGCTGTGCGGCGCGGAAATATGCAATTCCGGATTTCCGCTCCTCTGTACGAAGGAGAGAGACGGAAGTGGGGGCAAAGACCGTTCCGTTCCACAGAGCAAAGGGCGAAACGTTCATCAGGTGGGAGAGCAGAACGCATTCAAGACCATAATGACAGAAAAATGCGATGGCATCACGATTTGGATGCACTGCATGGTAGCAATCTCCCTGACGTTCATAGCCATGTTTAGCAAGGAGCATGTCAAACTGCGTGGTGACAGAGTCATAGACGGAAACAATATCACTGTTGGCAGCTACCAGACTTTTTCTCCAGAGACAACGGTCGAGATATTCCGGATGTGCCGTCAGATATCCCGGAAGCATGTCCCATACAATACGCTTCGAAGTGCCGTCGGCAGCGTATTTGGTATCAGGATAGGCCGCCTTGAGCTCTTCATAATCGCTGACATTGAGTTCAGCAGGAAACTCTCTCAGCCAGTCACACACCTCGGCAGTACGATGCAAGGCCTGCAGGGTGCAGGAAGCAGTATCTCTGGCACGTCCAAGAGGGGAGACATAAAAGTTCTTGATATCCAGTGTGGAAAATCTCGGTACGAGACGGCGGGCCTCCTCCCAGCCGTGCTCTGTCAAAGTATCATGTTCATAGTCGGGATCTGCGTGACGCACGATGTAAATCTTCATGTAAATCTCCATTTCTCCGCCGGATCGGCGGCACAGGCCAATTAATTATAAAGTAATAAAGCGCTCATATCAAATAAGAGACAGAACAGCCGGAGCTGACATCATCATTATTCATTCGATAAAAAGCACATGGCGCTATGATAGCTTCGCAAGATAACATAACATATTCAGACGGAGGAAACAAGCAAAAGATATATAGAAATATAAGCAGAGATGCCTGTGGAATATGGCGCAGACTTGCAATGCCTGTATGATTCGTTTATAATCAATAAAGATGGTCATTCGAATAGGATAGGATGATATTTAATAAAGAAAACCGGGAGACAATCAACATGAAAAAGCATGTTTTTGCTATCTGTGCCTATAAGGAATCTCCTTATCTGGAATCATGTATACAGTCCCTGCGCGCGCAATCCGTGCCGGCGACGATCATTATGTGTACCTCTACACCGAACGAATTTATTGCAGGTCTTACAGAAAAATATCAGTTGCCCTGCTATATCCGTGACGGGAAGAGTGATATACAGGCCGATTGGAATTTTGCATATGATACCGCTGACGCAGAATATGTGACCATCGCTCATCAGGACGATATCTATCACAGGGACTATCTGAAGGAACTGTTAAAGCAGATACAAAGGCACCCGGATACACTCATGGCGATGACGGACTACAGAATCATCAATCAGGAGCAGCAGGCACGCTGGGAGCCCAGTCTCCTGATTAAACAGATATTAAAGCTTCCCCTGAGGATATCTTTTCTTGCAGATAAAAAGCTCGTAAAACGGGGAATACAGGCTTTTGGAAATGCCATATGCTGTCCATCGGTCTGCTATCATAAGCGTATGCTTGGGAATGATATTTTTCATTCAAAATATAAGTATGCGCTTGACTGGGAGACCTTTTATAAGATTGCCGGGCAGAAGGGCAGATTTACTTATTTAAGCAAAGAACTATTTTATTATCGGATACATGACAAGGCGACCTCCAAGGCATGTCTGGTGAATCAGAAAAAGACGGAGGAGGAGCTGGAGATGTTTCGCAAATTCTGGCCGGAATGGATAGTACAGATACTGATGCATTTTTATAAAATATCGTATAGAAGCTACGAAAAGGTATAAAATGCAGTTTACGGGAATCATTCACAACAAGGAGAAATAACATTGAAAATATTAGTGATTATACCCGCTTATAATGAAGCGGAAAATATAGAGCGCGTGGTGGATAACTTGATGGAAAATTATCCACAGTATGACTATGTCGTGATCAATGACGGATCTACAGATGCTACCCGCAAGGTTTGCGCACGACGGGGGTTTAATTTTCTGGATCTACCGGTAAATGTGGGATTGTCCGGAGCAATTAAGAGCGGTATGCGGTATGCGAACTTTTACGGTTACGACTATGTGCTGCAGTTAGACGGCGATGGACAGCATGATCCAAAATATATTGCCGATATGCAGAAATGTATGGAGAAGACAGGGGCAGATATCGTCATAGGCTCCAGATTCAAGAATGAGCGCAAACCGTTTACTTCAAGAATGATCGGCAGTCAGATCATCACGATGGCTATTCGCGTGACCACAGGAGGAAAGTATATCGGGGATGTGACATCCGGTATGCGTCTTTTTAACAAAAAAATGATCAAGCGCTTCGGCTATGACATGCACTATAGTCCAGAGCCTGATACGCTGGCGTATCTCCTCAACTGCGGCGTACACATTGAGGAGGTACAGGT
>JAUNCG010000090.1 GCA_030526715.1 Eubacteriales bacterium | reverse complement strand
AACTGATATATTTTCCATCTTCTGTTTTAGCTGCATTCTCAGAATAATCGGTACGATCAGCAAGACACTGCGCTACCGTCTTTCCTTTATTCACATGCAGCGCAATAAGTCTTGTTGCTGCCATTTGTAATCTCCTTCCATAATAAAAACAGCCTTATACTTTTACGCATAAGACTGTTATGTAAGAAATTATTCAACTGAAATTGCTACATCCCGATACTGCTCATTGTTCATGATTTCAGGATTATCGCCGGTAAATGCCTTTGCAGCTTCTTCATCACCTTGCAATTGCCACATGAACCACGCCATCACATAGCCATCTTCAGAAACAACTGTTGTTCCATGTGGAGTATTTACTCTACGAGCCATTACTTTATTACCAGGAATATGACTATATAACTGATTTAACTGTTCCAAAGTAATAACCCAATCGTCACCGCCACCTTCGCCAGAAATAACAAAGATAGGTACTTGAATCTTAGAAGCATCATATGGCCATTCAAGAGCACTCGCCATTTCTTCATTTGTAGGAGAAAGTGCAACTGCAGCTTTATAAATATCTTTGTGATCGGTATTGGTAATCGCATTGATAACACCAACACCACCCTGTGAGTGACCGATAATACCTACATTATCAAAATCAATTTTCTGATAGAAGATGCTTTTTTCTCCTTCGTCACTTATATAATCATTCAATCTTTCTAAGTGACGAATACACATTTCTGCTCCAAATGCATTCCAAGAATATGTTTCTTCGGTTGCAATGACAATAAATCCATAGGAAGCATAGAATTGATACTGTGCTTTGTTCAAAGAGCCTTTCCATCCTGAACCGTTACATACAACGATGACCGGATATTTCTTATTTTCTGTTTCTAGCTCTTTTGGATAACTGATTTCGTACTTTTCAAAAATCTGAGCGGTTGCTTCTTCATAATACGCTGTTTCATACGGACCATTTTGCAAATAAGCTGCTTCAATCGCGCCACCGGTTTGTATATCATCTTGATAATTTTCTTTTAGGGAACTATCTCGATGAGTTAACCAAAGCAACAATATGCCGATGAGAGCAATAATCACCAATATAATTATTCCAATTGCTTTCAAGAATTTTTTCACCAAATTTCACCTCTTAGTCCACTGGAAGAAATTCATTTAAGTATTCTTCTACTTTTTCCATGTATTCTGTATATTTCTTAGAATCATTTTGAAGTCCATGTCCGGAATGTTCCAATACAATATACTCATGCGCTACGCCGTACTCTGTAAGCTTTTGATCCAATCGAATAGATGCATCAAAGGACTGTACTTTATCATATGCACCATAAGCAAGTACCGATGGAACTGTATTTTCATCTACCCAAAATAGTGCTGAAATATCCTTCATCTGCTCATCATATTCAGGTGTTCCAAGCATATCTACTGTAATTGGTTTTCCTGCCATAATACCGAACAATTCAGCAGCTGCTTCTTCGCTGCCATCCTGGTCAAATCCATAACACTTCCAATCTTCTGGATAGAAACTTGATGGACCTACAGCACCAAACAACATCTTTACCGGCACAGGTGATGTATCTGCATCACGATAAGCATAAAGCATCGCTAAAGCGTGCCCTGCAGAGCCGCCGGAAATTGCCATAGCGTCAATGTTATAACCAAGCTCTTTTGCCTTTTCTATTATTACTGGCATTGCTTCTTTGATTTCTATAGATTGTGAATAAACACTGGCTTCCGGATGTTCTTCGCTTCTTAATGTGTAATTGATACCAACTGCGACATAACCTTTGGAGCATAACCACTGAAGCATTTCCTTATCATCTGCTTTATCTCCAGTTGTAAAACCACCAGCGTGCAAGTAAACAACAAGCTTATAGTTGCTTTTTGATGCATCAGCCGGAGCGTAGATATCAAACTTATTTGCTTCCTTTTCTCCGTAGGAAATATCCGTGTAAACAGCACCAATTTCATCGTTCCAATTAACAGTGTATTTTTTCATTTCCGGTGATTTGTAAGTTGCCTTAAATAAGGCTGAACCTGCAAAGCTTACAACAAATGCAATAATACACAAAAAAATAAACATTCCTTTCTTTTTTCCTTTCACTTTCTTCATCACAGGAAATCACCTCCAAATAAAGAACCTCCAAGCATTATATTTAAAAATGCTCTAACAGCTAATCTTCCAAGTACAATTCCAAGAATAATGATAATCATTAAAATCACGATTCTCTTTGTTGTAAAAAATTCACTCATATCTCCATATTCCTTTCAGTTTTTTCCATCGTCATCCTCTTGACAACTTCGTGATACAAATGTATCATTCTTAATATAAATGAGTCAAGTGTCTCACAAAAAATGAGACAGAATGTGGGGTTATGTATCATGGAAAACAAACAAAAATTGAGTTATGTACAAGAAAAAATCACAACCGCATTAATTGAACTGCTTAAAAAGAATGATATAGACGACTTATCAGTCAGCGATATCGTGAAACATGCAGGTGTAGGCAGAGCATCGTTCTATCGTAATTTTGATACAAAGCGTGATGTCCTTGTAAAACATCTTCAATGCCTTATCTTAGAATGGGGAAATGAATTCGAGGAACTAAATGATCCAACTAAATTTTCAGAATCTCTATTAAACCACTACTACACGCACAAGGATGTTTATTTATTGCTTTATCGCCAGAATCTTTCAAGTCTGATATATGAGCAAATCCGTTGGGCAACTCATATTGATGATGCTAACGAAAACTTAGAACGATATATAAAATCGACTGTATCTGGTCTCATTTTTGGTGTTATCGATGAATGGATGCGACTCGGTATGCCAGATTCGCCTTCTGAGCTTAAAGTTCTTTTAGATCATAAATAACAAACAAAATAGCTGTCATGATTTGTACAGGGTTCTTCCATCATAAGTCATAACAGCTATTCTTTTTTCTTATGAGTTAACAAAGTTTTCTAAGCCCTCACAAAGATCTTCTACTAAGAATCCAATCCATGACGCTCCAAACATTGCAACAAGTCTTGTTGCTGCCATACTTTTCTCCAATCAAAAAGACACCTGTATTTCTACAGATGCCCCTATACTTCTTACTACTTTAATATTTACTTCTTTAATTTTAATCCATCTTTAAAAGCTTCTCCGACTCTTTCAGATACTTTGTAATATCCGTGAGTGTAGGGGTCAAATGCAATCGCCTCTACCTTGGAAATATTTACCTTATCTCCATCCATAACAGATTCATCCACAGAAGTATTCACTACCTTTGCGATGACGCCTACACCATACTCATTTTCCTGAAATTCTACGAATTCACATTCAAAACAGATTGGAAATTCATTGATAATCGGTGCATCCACCTTTTCAGACTTTGTTACAGTCAGTCCAGAAGCTTCAAACTTATTTGGTGTATTATTTCCGGATACCACTCCGAAATAGTCAGCTTCTACAACGTGATTTGCGTCTGCAATACTAACTGTGAATGCCTTTCTTTCCATCAGGTTTTTTACCGTCTTATGGCTCTTTGTAAGCTGAAGTGCCACATGATTTCTAGCCTGCATAGTTCCCCATGCTGCGTTCATAACATCAACACTTCCATCTTCATTATATGTTGCAATCATAAGGACAGGCATTGGGAAAATAGACTCTGTCTGTTTAATATCTTTTCTCATAGGTTGTTCTCCTCGTTTATTGTTTTTTGCCTGTTTGTATGTTATCATCAGTAAGAAGCAATAACAAGTACCCACTTTCAAGAAAGGTACTTACTTTTAGTAAAGTAATAGGTAATATCATGTCAAATAATAACGCTATTGAAAACGCAAATTTCAGCGATACCGGTTACAGCTATACCCTATCTCTGATTAATGGAAAATATAAACCAATTATTCTATACTGCCTGATGGAGTTCGAACCAGTAAGATTCAATGAGATGCAACGATATCTCGGGAAGGTATCCGATAAAACACTGAGCCAACACTTAAAGGAGTTAGAAGCAGACGGTCTGATCATCAGAACCGTTTATAATCAGATTCCTCCCAAGGTGGAATATACATTAAGTGACAAAGGTCATTCCCTTGTCAAAGTATTAAACCAACTCTGCACTTGGGGAATTGAAAATAGAGACAAGTAGAACGAGCCACTACCTTCACATAGTGGTTCTTATTTTCGTTTTATGAGTGAATATAGTCATTCAGATTCTCACAAAGATCTTCTACTAAGAATCCAATCCAAGCTGCACCAAACATCACAGCCAAAATCATAACTTCAATTGCCGAAAGAATCGCGACATCCATCCACTTTGCCTGGAAGATGCAATAGATTCCGCATCCCAATACAAACAGGATCAATGGTGATAGCACATATGCTGATACATGAGTCAGTACTGTAATCATCCAGTTCACAAATCTCAGGATTCCAATTACCGGCAATGCCATTATTTTCAATACAACTCTCATCGTCTGCACCTCCATATCTTTTTCTTCATCTTCATTGTAATGAACATAGAGAAATTCCACCACGATGTTGACAAGAAATCTTCTCTATGTATGGCACAGAGATTTCTCCCTGTGCTTTTTGTTATCGAATATCAGAAAGTCGCTTCAATAGTTCTGCCTGATTCTCCCAGATTTCGTCCAGCCGAACCTGCAAATCTTTGATATCCTCCGCATAGATGCTTCCTGTCTCATTCGCCCTTTTGGCGTACTGATTCAGGTTGCTGCTACATCTTCGGATAAGCGAAGAAATTTCCAACACCGGCTTCGGATCCAGATTGAAACAATAACCATCCATAGCCATCTTGCGAAGATAAGCACCCATGTTATGGATACCGATCTCATGGCGTTTCTGATTGATGCGAGCAAGCTCTTGTGGACTGACACGAAAGTGCAGCATTTCTGTCTTTTCTCTCATCGGACTTCTTCCTCCTTCCCTTCATGTGGTGGAGGTGTATTCTTGGCACGATTCTTCAAATCAGCAAGTACAGACGGCTTCTCCTCTCCTTCAGATAATTCGGGATCAGTGTCTCTTTCATCCATGTTAAGAAGTGCATCCAGTTCTGACAATCGTGCAGACTTCTCAGCAAGTTCCGCTTCCTGCGGGAATGGTTTTCCAACCTCTGCTTTTGCAGTCTCCTGCTGCTGAAATAAGGTTTCCAATTTCTGTTCTGCCTTTTCCAATCTCTGATCGATGCCGGCAAGTGCGTTATCAAGTCTTGTCATATTACCGGCGGCACTCGTGCCGATAGATACTCGGTGTGTCATCTCACCTTTCAGAGCCACCTGAAACTCCTTGCTAAAGCTATCAAAAGATAACTCCATCTGGAATCCTCGGTAACTGCCAAGCGGTACAGAATCCATACTCTGGAATCCTTTGCAGGCTGCCAGGATTGCAT
>JAUNCG010000089.1 GCA_030526715.1 Eubacteriales bacterium | reverse complement strand
CTCTCCCTATGGTGGATATCCAAAATGATTTGAACCCTCTTATCAGATTTTTGCGATATGGAGAGATTTGATAAGAGGATTTAAAAAGGAGAAGGATCATGTATAGAAAAGAGACAGAGGGCTGGCTAAAGCACTATGATTTTATTATTTGGGACATGCTATGTCTGCAGATTGCATTTGTGCTGGCCTATGCGATAGCGGGCTACGGATTCACGCCGTATCAGTTGCCGCTCTATCGGGACATGGGCTTTCTTATGGAGCTGATGAACCTCATCGTGATCTCCTCTATCGGAACACTGAAGAATGTGCTGAAAAGAGGTCATTATCAGGAGTTTCGCATGACGCTGAAGCATGGACTTGTACTGGCTGGAGCAGAGGTGTTCTACCTGTTTGTATTGAAGCAGGGTCAGATGTACTCCAGACTTACCTTTATCATGACTTTTGTTATCTATATTCCACTTACTTATCTGATTCGCGAGTGGTGGAAGAGCGGAGTGAAGAGGCGCCTCTCTCAAAGTGAAGACATTTCACTACTGATCGTGACTTCATCTGCAATGGCAGAAGCTACGCTGGAGAATATCAAAAAGAATGAGCTGTTGTCCTATTATATCACAGGCTTCATACTGTTGGATAATGACGAGACGCGGAAAGATATCCATGGCATATCGGTGGTTGCGAGCCGGGAAAATGCGGCAGCCTATGTCTGCCGGGAATGGGTAGATGAGGTGTTGGTGATACTGGATGACAGTGTAATGTATCCTCATAGGATGTTAGAGGAGCTGGCGCAGACAGGAGTGACGATCCATTTGAATCTGGAGAAAGTGGTCAATATACCCGGAAAGTGCCAGTTTGTGGAAAAAATAGGCAATTATACTGTGCTGACTACCAGTATGAATGCGGCGCCGACACGACAGCTGTTTGTGAAGAGACTCATGGATATCGTAGGTGGATTAGTCGGATGCATTCTGACGGGAATTATTTTCCTGTTCGCAGCGCCCATGATCTATCTGAGCTCTCCGGGACCGATCTTCTTCTCTCAGGTGCGTGTGGGGAGAAATGGTAAAAAATTCAAGATGTATAAGTTCCGCAGTATGTATCTGGATGCGGAAGAACGCAAGGCAGAGCTGATGAAGGATAACAAGCTCGGTGACGCAAAGATGTTTAAGCTGGACTTTGATCCGCGTGTGATCGGCAACAGGGTGTTGCCGGACGGAAGTAAAAAGACTGGGATCGGTCACTTCCTTCGCGAGACCAGTCTGGATGAATTTCCGCAGTTCCTGAACGTGCTGAAAGGGGATATGAGCATCGTAGGCACCAGACCTCCACTCATAGGTGAAGTATCAGAGTATAAACTGCATCATCGCGCAAGGCTGGCAATTAAGCCGGGTATCACAGGATTGTGGCAGGTCAGCGGGCGCAGCGATATCACAGACTTTGAAGATGTCGTTAATCTGGATAAGCAGTATATCAGTCAGTGGACACTTGGACTGGATATCAAGATCCTTTTGAAGACGGTAATGGTGGTGCTGAAGAGAGAGGGCTCTGTGTAAGAATGATGCGACTTAATAGGAACTCTGCATGGTGGAACGAGTAAGTGAGATGAACGCTGCGGGGGAGCTCTGCGGCGTTTTTTAAAAGACAAATATAAAAATATTGAAAACTGTCTGGTGATTATATGTGTGTTTCAAATGTCTACCCAACAGTGAGAACTATGTAGATAACCAGAGCGTGGTCTGAAAACTACATACCGTCGGGTAGACCTATGTAAGTGACATATTAAATTCTTCTGACTGTCGGATGAACTATGTAGATACATATAGAAATGACGAGGCAGCGGGATGGACGGTCTAGTCACATGCCAGCATGTGACCCTCGCGGCAGTCGCCAAATGGATATGCAAGCATCTTCATTTGGCTCGTTGCTCGCGGATATTGCTTCCGAGGTGTATTGATGAACTTAGGAAATGGAGCGCGATATTCGTCGAGAAGAAGTCAAAGAATGTATTATGCGAGGTGAAGTGATTGAAGATTACCCAGACGACTTTCCGCATCCAAGTTGCTTGATATATGTAATGTTGGAGAAGAATCGGGTAATGCATGTTGTTGCAGGAACGGACGGTGAAGAAATATTTATCATCACGGCATATATACCAAATACAGAGAAATTTGAGGAAGATCTTAAAACCAGAAGGAGGTAGTTATATGTGTATGTATTGCAAATGTAAAACAACAAAGCTTAGTACAACTACCCATGTAGTGAATTATAAAGGTTGCATTATTGTAATAAAAAATGTACCTTGTGAAGAGTGTGAGCAATGCGGGGAAAAGTACTATTCTGAAGCAGTGGCAGAAAAGTTAGATCAGATAGTGGACTCTGTAAAAAAGATGATGCAGGAAGTTGTAGTTGTAGATTACAATCAGGCAGCATAATAAATACCGAAAGAATAATTATAAAAAGGGAACTCCGTCTGGAGTATGGCTCTTCTAATCCCCGATTCAAAACAGCTTGATAATATGTTGTTATAAGAATCGGGGATTGATGATATCACGTGGTTAGCAAGAACTAATCAATCTCTTCTGAAGATATCTCTTGTATAAACTCGATCAGCCACGTCATCCAGAACGCTATCATAGCGGTTTGCAATAATTGCTTGGCTAAATTCTTTAAATTTTTCCAGATTATTTACAACCTTAGAACCGAAGAAGGAAGTTCCATCTTCAAGTGTCGGTTCATAGATTACGACGTTGGCACCTTTTGCTTTGATACGTTTCATAACGCCCTGAATACTGCTTTGACGGAAGTTATCAGAGTTAGACTTCATGGTTAAGCGGTAAACACCGACAGTCACATCTTTTTCCATAGAAGAATCCCATTGGTTATCATCTCCGTAAGCGTAGTATCCGGCCATTTGCAGAACACGATCTGCGATAAAATCTTTCCTTGTTCTATTACTTTCCACAATAGCAGACATCATATTTTGCGGAACATCATTGTAGTTGGCAAGGAGCTGCTTCGTGTCTTTGGGTAAGCAGTATCCACCATATCCGAAGGAAGGATTGTTATAGTGTGTTCCGATACGAGGATCAAGGCAGACACCATTGATGATCTGCTGTGTGTTTAATCCCTTCATTTCTGCATAGGTATCCAATTCGTTGAAATACGAAACACGGAGAGCTAGGTAAGTGTTAGCAAAGAGTTTTACGGCTTCCGCTTCTGTGAATCCCATAAATAATGTATCAATTCCTTCTTTGATGGCACCCTCCTGAAGTAATTCTGCAAATGTATGAGATGCTTTTACAAGATTTTCATCGGACTCATCTGTGCTGACGATGATTCTTGACGGATAGAGGTTATCATAGAGAGCCTTTGATTCACGAAGAAATTCCGGACTGAAGATGATATTCTTTGTATTATATTTCTTACGAACACTTTCTGTGTATCCGACCGGAATGGTGGATTTGATCACCATAATGGCATTCGGATTAACCTTTAATACTAACGCGATAACAGCCTCTACAGCAGAGGTGTCGAAGTAGTTTTTCTTAATGTCGTAGTTAGTCGGAGCGGCGATGACTACAAAGTCGGCGTTCTTATAGGCGGCTTCTCCGTCCAGTGTTGCAGTTAGATCGAGTTCTTTTTTTGCCAGATATTTTTCAATATAATCGTCCTGAATCGGGGATTTCTTATTATTGATCATCTCAACTTTTTCAGGAATAATATCTACGGCAGTCACATGATTGTGCTGAGCGAGGAGTGTGGCGATAGATAATCCTACATATCCGGTTCCGGCAACAGCGATGTTCAGAGGTTCATGTGCTTTTGTTTTTGTATCTGCAGAACCATTGACGAACATATCGATCGGTTCAAATCCAAGTACTTCTCCTAAGGCTTCTAACTGAGTGATGGATGGGATGAAATCAACCGATTCCATGCGGCTGAGAACAGCTCGATTAATGCCGGTTGCATCAGCCACCTGCTGTTGGGTTAATTTTTTGGATTTTCTGGTTTCAACAAGTGTCTGAGCCAGTAAAATCTGTGATAATTTCTTCATTCTAATTCCATATCCTTTCTTGTGTTAATATAGATAACAAAAACACCACTTATTCTATAAATTAAAATTTGGTTATATTATACTATATAAGGAAAATAAGTCAATATTTAGGAGTTGAAATGATAATAAATTATTGGTGGCTCGAAATCATAGCGCACTTGTGTTAATACAGATAACATTTTAACGCATTGACATTAAAAAATAGCAGAGTTGGGAGATACGCAGTTATTATTTATAATCCTATCAGGACCGCAGCCATACTGAGGATGTTGTGGCTGTGCTGGAGAGCAAAGCGGGTGGGCTATATTACGCTCGGTGAGAATATTCCGGTTCACGATTTCGTCAACGGCAGAGCGACGAAAAATGGTCAGTTGTCTGTTTATATGGTTCGTATTCTCCTTTATTTGAAGAAACATTTACGTTTGCTCAGTTTTATGCTAATATAATACAGATTATGTGAGTAACAAGTAGAAGGATCTTGGAATATAGAAGCAATAAAGGAGTAAAAGTATGTGTGGAATAGTTGGATTTACAGGCAGTAAGCAGGCGGCGCCGATTCTTCTGGACGGCTTATCAAAGCTTGAGTATCGTGGCTATGATTCGGCCGGTATTGCGGTTCGCAGCGGCAGTCAGAATGCGGAGATCATTAAGGCGAAGGGGAGACTGCGCAATCTGATGGAGAAGACGAATGACGGCGATTCTGTAATGGGTACCTGTGGTATCGGTCATACGAGATGGGCTACGCACGGTGAACCGTCGGAGACGAACGCGCATCCGCATATGAGTGACGACGGCAATGTGGTTGGTGTGCATAACGGTATTATCGAGAACTATAAGGAGTTGAAGGAGAAGCTTCTGCGCAAGGGCTATAAGTTCTATTCTGAGACAGATACAGAGGTAGCGGTAAAGCTGGTAGATTATTATTATAAGAAATATGAGGGAACGCCGGTGGATGCCATCAATCGTACGCTGGTACGTATCCGCGGCTCCTATGCCCTTTGCCTGATGTTCAAGGATTATCCGGAGGAAATCTATGTGGCGAGAAAGGATAGCCCGATGATTCTGGGTGTTAATGACGGGGAGTCCTATATCGCATCGGATGTGCCGGCGATCCTGAAGTATACCAGAAATGTATATTATATCGGCAATCTGGAGATGGCTCGTGTTTGCAAGGGGGAGATCACGTTCTTTAATCTGGATGGCGACGAGATCGAGAAGGAGATGAAGACGATTGAGTGGGATGCGGAAGCGGCAGAGAAGGCCGGATTTGAGCATTTCATGATGAAGGAGATTCATGAGCAGCCGAAGGTGGTTAGCGATACCTTGCATTCTGTTTTGAAGGATGGAAGAATCGATCTTGGGGAGATGGGATTATCCGATGAGGATATCAGAG
>JAUNCG010000030.1 GCA_030526715.1 Eubacteriales bacterium | reverse complement strand
TGAAAATAAAGCATTCGAGCTAAGCCAGTTTAAAAATCAACTGCAAAAGTGTGGAGTTCGTAAAGATGGTAAACCAGTACGGCGGAAATATGCCGGATGCAGTTGGTATTCCGGAGGAGCAGCTGAGAAAAGCAGCTGAGCTCGCAGTCTGCAAGATCAACATCGATTCCGATATCCGTCTTGCTATGACCGGTAACATCCGTAAGTACTTCGCAGAGCATCCGGATCACTTTGATCCGAGACAGTATCTGAAGCCGGCTCGTCAGGCCGTGAAGGATATGGTTGCTCATAAGATCGTTAACGTTCTTGGAAGTAACGGAAAGGCTTAATCAATTTTTGATAAAGCGTAGAATACGGAAATTAAGATTATAAATAGAATGCCGGAGCATGGATGCAGGTCTGTGCTCCGGTATTTTTATGCGAAATTTTACGCTAAAAACACTTGACAGATACAGCAGGATACTATATACTTTAACAAACTAAAACAATGACGCGACAAACCGTTGAAGCGGAGATCAAAGCAATTATGCGCACACAGAGAGTTCGGGAAGGTGAGAGCCGGATTGAGATGCAGATTGCCAAATGGACCGCCGAGGGCGCAGTCAAAGGACGTATCCGTCTGAGTATTCTGCGACGTGTGGGCATACGTTAGTTGCCGGGGATATCCCGTCCGGATGATATAGAATCTGTGAGACGGCGTATCTTGCAGAGTGCATGGGTGACCATGAATCAGGGTGGCACCGCGGGAGGATCTTATACCCGCCCCTGACAGAACTATTATATTCTGTCAGGGGCGGTTTTTGCGTTGTGGGAGAGTTGAAGACCTCAAGGCTTATTACAAAACGGATGCCCTGACAGCAACAGCAAAGGAGGACACAGATGTATCCAACGTTAGATGAGGTGAAAAAGATTGCAGCTTCCGGAGACTATCGCCGCATTCCGGTCTGCAGAGAGCTCTATGCGGATCGTTTTACACCGATAGAGGTGATGAGGACACTGCGGGCAGCCAGTAAGCATTGTTTCTTATTAGAAAGTGCGGAGAATAATCAGAAGTGGGGACGTTATTCGATCCTTGGATATGAACCGGTGCTGGAGCTGAGCTGTACTGACGGTAAGGTAGAGATACGCACAAGCTCTGAGGAAGGGAGCGCGCAGGCGAAAGAATTGTTTGACAAGGTAGATCGTCAGAGTGTAGAGCATCCGGGAGCGGTGATCCGCAGGATTCTGGAACGGTATCGCAGTCCGAAGGTGGCGGGAATGCCGAGCTTTACCGGGGGGCTGGTAGGTTATTTTTCCTATGATTATCTGAAATATGCGGAGCCTATCCTCAGAACCGCGGCAGAGGGAGAAGAGGATTTTAAGGATGTAGATCTGATGCTTTTTACGAAGGCGCTGGTGTTTGATCATTATCGGCAGAAGCTGATACTGATCTGCGGTGTGGACGCTTCGGATATGGAGAGGTCTTATAAGGCTGCAGAGCATGAGCTTCAGGAGATGACAGATCTGCTGAACAGTGGGGTGAAGGCGATGTTTCGACCGCTGAAGCTCAAAGAAGAGCTGAAGCCGGACTTCTCCAGAGAACGGTATTATGCCATGGTTGAGAAGGCAAAATATTACATTCATGAGGGTGATATTTTTCAGGTGGTACTCTCAAATCCGCAGACGGCGCGGGCGGAGGGAAGTCTGTTCGATACCTTCCGTGTTTTGAGAACGAGTAATCCGTCTCCGTATATGTTCTATTTTTCCAGTGATGATGTGGAGATCGCCGGAGCTTCACCGGAGACGCTGGTGAGACTGGAGGACGGAAAACTATATACATTTCCGCTGGCAGGTACCAGACCGAGAGGTGAGACAGAGGAGGAAGATCTGGCATTGGAGGCAGAGCTTCTGGCAGATGAAAAAGAGCTTGCGGAACATAATATGCTGGTGGATCTGGGGAGAAACGATATCGGACGGATCAGTAAGCTTGGCAGTGTAAAGGTGGAAAAATATTGCAGCATTGAGCGGTTTTCGTGCGTGATGCATATCGGTTCCACGGTATCGGGGCAGATACGGGATGACCGTGACGGGTTGGATGCGGTGGATTCCATCCTTCCGGCGGGGACGCTCTCGGGAGCGCCGAAGCTGCGGGCATGTGAGATCATCCGGGAACTGGAAGGGAGAAAACGCGGGATTTACGGAGGAGCCGTTGGGTATCTGGATTTCACGGGGAATCTCGACACATGTATCGGCATCCGTTTGGCATACATGAAAAACGGCAGGGTATGTGTGCAGTCCGGCGCCGGTATCGTGGCAGACAGTGTGCCGGAAAAAGAGTATCAGGAGTGCTGCAACAAAGCGAAAGCGGTGGTACAGGCGATCCTGACATCACGGGAGGGACTGGCATGATTTTATTGATTGATAATTACGACAGCTTTACCTACAATCTGGTGCAGTACATCGGAAGCGTGACCGCCGATATGAAGGTGATCCGCAACGATGAATGTACGATAGAAGAAATTGAGGCGATGGAGCCGACAGCCATCGTGATCTCCCCCGGACCCGGGCGACCCAAGGAAGCCGGGATCTGTATAGAAGCCATTCGATATTTTAAAGATAAGGTGCCGATTCTTGGGGTATGTCTGGGACATCAGGCCATCTGCGAGGCGTTCGGCGGAGAAGTATCTTATGCAAAAAAACTGATGCATGGCAAGACCTCCAAGCTTCGATTCTTGGAAAAATCTGTGATTTTTGAAGGAATTTCTGAAGATACGCAGGTAGCGCGATATCATTCTCTGGCTGCGGTGGCAGAGAAGCTGCCTAAGGAGCTGGCAGTGACGGCGCAGACAGACGATGGAGAGATCATGGCAGTGCAGCATCGAAAATATCCGGTATATGGGGTGCAGTTTCATCCGGAATCCGTGATGACACCGGAGGGGCAGAAAATGATCACAAATTTTCTGGGAGTATGAAAGCAGTGACAGAGTGAAAGACAGGAGGAATGGAAGATGATTAAAGAAGCGATTATTGCATTATCAAAGAAACAGGATCTGAGTTATGCGGAAGCGGAGGCAGTGATGAACGAGATTATGAGCGGTGAAGCGACTCCGGTGCAGATGTCCGCGTATCTGACGGCGCTTTCGCTGAAGGGGGAAACCATTGACGAGATTACGGCGTCAGCCGCAGGGATGCGTGCGCATTGTATTAAGCTGCTTCATGATCTGGATGTGATGGAGATCGTGGGCACCGGCGGAGACGGCTCCAATTCCTTCAATATCTCCACGACGTCTTCACTGGTGATCGCAGCCGGAGGAGTTCCGGTAGCAAAGCATGGCAATCGTGCAGCGTCATCCAAGAGCGGCGCGGCGGATGTACTGGAAGCGCTTGGTGTAAATATCACCATTTCTCCGGAACAAAGCGCGCAGCTTTTGAAAGAGATCGGTATCTGCTTCCTGTTTGCGCAAAATTATCATATTGCCATGAAATACGTAGCGCCGATCCGCAGAGAGCTAGGTATCCGCACGGTATTTAATATTCTCGGTCCGCTGTCCAATCCTGCTGGCGCGAATATGGAAGTTATGGGTGTATTTGACGAGAGTCTGGTAGAGCCGCTGGCTAAGGTCATGGTGAATCTGGGAGTAAAGCGCGGCATGGTGGTGTTCGGCAAGGAGAAGCTGGATGAGATCTCGGCCTGCGGTCCGACGAGCGTATGTGAGTTCGATGAAAATGGATATACGAGCTATGAGCTGACACCGGAACAGTTTGGATATACCTGCGGTCATAAAGAGGAACTGACAGGCGGCACCCCACAGGAAAATGCAGAGATCACTAAGGCGATCCTCCGGGGCGAGGAGCGCGGTGCAAAACGTAACGCGGTCTGCATGAATGCCGGAGCGGCGCTGTATATCGGTGGCAAAGCGGCAAATATGGCAGAGGGGGTAAAGCTGGCGGAGAAGCTGATCGACAGCGGAGCGGCTATGAAGAAGCTGGAAGAATTTATCGCGGCAAGTAATGCATAAGGGAGAATCATGCAGGGAATACAGCGTGCATGACGAGGAGAACAATGAATATTCTGGATGAAATTGCAGCAAGGACAAGGCTGCGAACAGTGGAAGAACAACGGCAGCTTCCGTTAGAAGAGGTGCGTACACGGGCGGAGGAGCTTCGCAGGATGGAGCTTGCAAAGGGCGATCAGGCATATCGTTTTGAGAGAGCGCTTGCGGCTCCGGGCATTTCCTTTATCTGCGAGGTGAAGAAGGCCTCGCCTTCGAAGGGGATCATCGCAGAGGAATTTCCGTATCTGCAGATTGCAGAGGAATATGAGAGAGCCGGAGCGGCGGCCATCTCTTGCCTGACAGAGCCTTACTGGTTTCTGGGAAAGGATGCATATCTTCGGGAAATTACGGAGTCGGTAAATATCCCGGTTTTGCGAAAGGATTTCACCATAGATGAGTATATGATCTATCAGGCAAAGAATCTGGGAGCGTCAGCCATTCTTTTGATTTGTGCGATTCTGGATGACGGTCAGCTTCTTGCATGGCGTGAGCTGGCAGATGAGCTGGGAATGTCCGCGCTAGTGGAGGCGCATACGGAGGAAGAGGTGGAACGCGCCGTAAAAGCCGGCGCGCGGATTCTGGGAGTGAATAACCGCAACCTCAAGACCTTTGAGGTGGATATCACAAGGAGCAGACAGCTCCGTTCACTGGCGCCGGAGGAGACTCTTTTTGTGTCAGAAAGCGGGATCAGAGAACCGGCGGATATACAGGCATTATATGAAAATGGAACAGATGCTGTGCTGATCGGAGAGACGCTGATGCGTGCCAAAGACAAGCAGGCGATGCTGGCACATCTCAGAGGCTGTGAAAGCGCTACCTGAGTGTATGGCGCTGATCATCCGGCGGCATCAGGGGAACAGGGAAGCGGTGCAGCGCTGCCCGTTTTTGAGAGCTGAAATGACATATTTGATGATACACGGGAGCACAGAACAGAGTATAGAGACAGAGAGGAATAGAAAATGAGTATAGGAAGATTCGGGATTCATGGCGGACAGTATATTCCGGAAACACTGATGAATGCGGTACAGGAGCTGGAGCGTGCATACAACCACTATAAAAAGGATCCGGCATTTCAGGCAGAGCTGACAGAGCTGCTGAATGATTATGCCGGCAGGCCGTCAAGACTTTATTATGCGGAACGCATGACGAAGGATCTGGGCGGAGCGAAGATCTATCTGAAGAGAGAGGATCTGAACCATACGGGAGCGCACAAGATCAATAACGTACTCGGGCAGGTACTGCTTGCAAAGAAAATGGGAAAAACCCGTGTGATCGCAGAGACAGGAGCCGGTCAGCACGGTGTAGCGACTGCCACCGCGGCAGCGCTGATGGGAATGGAATGTGAAGTGTTTATGGGAGAAGAGGACACGAAGCGACAGGCATTGAATGTATATCGTATGCGGCTGCTCGGCGCAAAGGTACATGCGGTGACCTCCGGAACCGGAACCCTCAAGGATGCTGTATCAGAAACTATGAGAGAGTGGACCAACCGTGTGGAGGATACACACTATGTACTGGGATCCTGCATGGGGCCGCATCCGTTCCCGACCATTGTGCGTGACTTTCAGGCGGTGATCTCTAAGGAGATCAGGGAACAGGTGCTGGAGAAGGAAGGCAGACTTCCGAATGCGGTGCTGGCCTGTGTAGGCGGTGGATCGAATGCGATCGGAGCCTTTTACCATTTTATTGAAGATAAACAGGTACGATTGATCGGATGTGAGGCGGCAGGACGCGGTGTGAATACTGCGGAGACGGCAGCGACGATCGCGACAGGAAAACTGGGTATTTTCCATGGAATGAAGTCCTACTTCTGTCAGGATGAATACGGTCAGATCGCTCCGGTGTATTCGATTTCCGCAGGGCTGGATTACCCGGGCATCGGACCGGAGCATGCGGATCTCTATGATAAGGGAAGAGCAGAGTATGTGGCGGTGACGGATGATGAAGCGGTGGATGCTTTTGAGTATCTTTCCCGTATGGAGGGCGTGATCCCGGCGATCGAGAGCGCGCATGCGGTGGCTTATGCGAGAAAGCTGGCGCCGACGATGGGGAAGGATCAGATACTGGTCATCAACCTGTCCGGACGCGGTGATAAGGATTGTGCGGCGATCGCAAGATACAGAGGGGAGGATATCCATGAGTAATATAAAAAAGGCGTTTGAGCATGGCAAGGCATTTATTCCGTTTATCACCTGCGGTGATCCGTCGCTGGAGGTGACGGAGCAGTTGGTTTACGCAGCAGAGGAGGCGGGGGCAGATCTGGTGGAGCTGGGGATTCCTTTTTCGGATCCTACAGCGGAAGGACCGGTGATCCAAGCCGCAAATATCCGCGCACTGTCCGGTGGAGTTACCACGGATAAGATTTTTGATATGGTTCGCAGGATCCGGCAGAAGACAGGGCTTCCTCTGGTGTTTATGACCTATGCGAATGTGGTGTTTTCCTATGGAACAGAGCGTTTTGTGAAGACGGCTGCAGAGATCGGCATGGATGGAATCATTTTGCCGGACGTACCCTTTGAAGAAAAGGAGGAATTTGACAGTGTCTGCAGGCAGTACGGGCTCGATCTGATCTCTCTTATCGCGCCGACCTCTCATGAGCGCATCACCCGTATTGCGAAGGAGGCGAACGGATTTGTGTACTGCGTCTCTTCTATGGGAGTTACGGGAGTGCGCAGCGAGATCACTTCGGATATCGGCAGCATGGTGAAGCTGGTAAAATCGGCAAAGGATATCCCGTGCGCCGTGGGATTTGGCATCTCCACACCGGAGCAGGCCAAAAAGATGGCGGAGCTGTCTGACGGGGCGATCGTTGGAAGTGCGATCGTGCGTCTGTGCGGACAGTACGGTACAGAGTGTGTACCATATGTAAAAGAGTATATCAGATCCATGAAGGATGCGATGAGATAAACACAAATATAAATTATAAATATAAGTAGCTTTCCTTCTGTTAAGCACAGATAAGAATACAAATTTGTACGAACATATTTGGTGAATGTGGCAATATATAAAAAATCGTACAAAATTAATAAAAGAAAACTTGTCTGAAAAATCGCTATCGTTTATACTAAAGATACATTGTTCATTCGTTGAATTAAATAAAGAGATAGAAGGAGAGTTAGCATGGACATCAATAGAATTAAAGAGGATATTCTGAATGCGAAGACTGCCCTTGGCATAGAGTTCGGTTCTACCAGAATCAAGGCAGTGCTGATCGATTCCACGAAGGCTCCGATTGCTTCCGGAAGCTACGGATGGGAAAATCGTTTGGATAACGGTATCTGGACCTATACACTTGAGGATATCTGGACAGGACTGCGGGACAGCTATGCAGAGCTCGCGGCAGATGTGAAGAAGCAGTATGATGTCGAATTGACAAACATCGGCAGCATCGGTTTTTCAGCAATGATGCACGGATATATGGCATTTGATGCAGACGGAGAGCTTATGGTGCCGTTCCGCACATGGAGAAATACGATCACTGCACAGGCAGCAGAGCTTCTGTCTAAGGAATTTGTCTACAATGTTCCGCAGAGATGGAGTATCTCCCATTTATATCAGGCCATCCTGAACGGTGAGGAGCATGTAAAGGATCTGGCGTACATGACAACACTGTCCGGCTATGTTCACTGGATGCTGACGGGTAAGAAGGTACTGGGCGTAGGTGACGCTTCCGGTATGTTCCCGATCGATCCTAAGACCGTAGATTACGATGCAGTGATGGTAGAGAAGTTTGATAAGCTGATCGCGGATAAAAAGTTCGCATGGAAGCTTTTGGATATTATGCCGAAGGTACTGGAGGCAGGTGAGGATGCAGGTAAGCTGACCGAGGAAGGTGTGAAGCTGCTTGATCCGAGCGGTAAGCTTCAGGCAGGGATCCCGATGTGTCCGCCGGAGGGTGATGCAGGTACCGGCATGACGGCAACCAACAGTGTGGCAAAGCGTACCGGTAATGTATCTGCGGGAACTTCGGTATTTTCTATGGTGGTATTGGAGAAGGAGTTGTCCAAGCCGTATCCGGAGCTGGATCTGGTTACGACGCCGTCCGGCGCACTGGTAGCTATGGTTCACTGTAACAACTGTACCTCTGATCTGAATGCATGGGTGAATATCTTCAAGGAGTTCATGGAGACCATGGGTATGGAAGTGGATATGAACAATCTGTACGGTTCCTTATATAAGAAGGCTCTGGAGGGCGACAAGGACTGCGGAGATCTGATGTCTTACTGCTTTGTGTCCGGTGAGCCGACGGTCGGATTCGAAGAGGGACGCCCGCTGTTTATGAGAAAACCGGACAGCAGATTCAACCTTGCCAATTTCATGAGAACACATCTGTATACCTGCCTTGGCGCGCTGAAGGTAGGCAATGATATTCTGACACAGCAGGAGCACGTGGAAGTGGATCACATCATGGGTCACGGAGGACTGTTTAAGACCAAGGGTGTCGGACAGAGTATCATGGCGGCTGCGCTGAATACTCCGGTAGCGCTCATGGAGACTGCGGGAGAAGGCGGAGCATGGGGTATCGCACTTCTGGCAGCTTACATGGCTGAGAAGGAAGAGGGCGAGACGCTGGATGCATACCTGAACGAGAAGGTATTTGCAGGTCAGATGGGTGAGAAGATGGATCCGGATCCGGAGGATGTTGCCGGATTTGACAAGTTTATCAAGGCTTATATGGCGGCGCGCCCGGTTGAGCATGCAGCAGTAGACACGTTTTAACCGAATCGGACCGGAAGCTTCATTTGACGTTAGAATAGGCGAAGGCAGATGAGAGGATGCTGCTCATCTGATGAGAGAGGGAGATATCATGTTAGAAGAATTAAAAAAACGAGTGTATGAAGCAAATATGCTTCTTCCGAAATACGGACTGGTAACATTTACTTGGGGAAATGTCAGTGAGATCGACCGTGAGAGCGGGATCTTTGCCATCAAACCCAGTGGTGTAGATTATGATAAGCTGACTCCGGAGGATATCGTACTGGTAGACCTGAACGGCAATAAGGTAGAGGGAAAATACAATCCGTCTTCCGATACCGCGACACATGTGGAGCTTTACAAGGCTTTCCCGAAGATCGGCGGAGTGGTACATACACATTCTTCGTGGGCGACCAGCTGGGCGCAGGCCGGAAGAGGGATTCCGTGCTATGGTACGACCCATGCGGATTACATCTACGGAGAGGTTCCGTGCGCACGCTGTCTGACAGAGGAAGAACTGAAGGATTATGAGAAGAATACGGGAGTCCTGATCGCTGAGCTGTTCAAGGATAAGGATTACGAGGCAGTTCCGGCGGTTCTCTGTAAGAATCATGGCCCGTTTACGTGGGGCAAGGATGGACATGAGGCAGTACATAATGCGGTAGTTCTGGAAGAATGTGCCAAGATGGCAGCGCGCTGTGAGATCCTCAATCCGAATGTGAAGCCGGCGCCTCAGGAGCTGCAGGATAAGCACTATTACAGAAAACATGGTGCAAACGCATATTACGGACAGGGAAAGTAAGGAATGTTAAAGGTATTTTTAGTAGAAGATGAAGTCGTGATGCGTAACGGAATTAAGAATAATATTCCGTGGGAGAGCGAAGGATTTCAATTTGTAGGAGAGGCCAGCGACGGAGAGCTGGCCTATCCGCTTATTAAGAAGGAAATGCCGGATATCCTGATCACGGACATTCGAATGCCCTTTATGGACGGACTGGAGCTGAGCCGACTTGTGAGAAAAGAGCTGCCGAAGATCAAGATCATCATTCTGAGCGGATACAATGAATTTGATTATGCAAAGACCGCCATCAATATCGGAGTGACCGATTATCTGCTGAAGCCTATCAGCTCTGCGAAGCTTCTGGAAGCAGTGAAAAAGGTCGGCGCGATGATTGAGAAGGAGCGCGAACAGGCACAGATGATGGAGCGCTATCGTCAGGAGATGGAAGAGAATCTTCAGATGGAAAAGCATAAGCTCTGGGGCGCTCTGGCGTCCAACCGATTGTCGACTGTGGAGCTGCTGGAAAACGGACAGAGACTCGGGATAGATTTTACAGCCTCAGCCTATCAGGTGCTGTTATTTAAGGTAATGGGCGGTGAGGAAGCGGCGAAGATATCGCGCGAAGCGCTGGAGCTGTCGGATCATATCAACGCAGAGTCACAGAAATGGAAGCATGTATGTACATTTGACCGCAGTCCGGAGGGCTGGGCGTTTCTGATCAAGGGGGAATCAGAGCCTGAGGTGAGAGAGACGCTGAGATTTTGCCAGCAGGAGCTGACAGAGCTGACCGCGGATTACGCGAATGTAGAATACTTTGGCGGCAGCGGCAGTATCGTACACCGCCTTGGGGATATCCGTACCTCCTATCTGGAGGCCATGAAGGCATTTGCCAGCAGATTTTTTACAGACAGCAATCAGATCCTGTGCTGTGAGGACATGCAGGAGCTTCACGCAACGGCGGACGGCGGGATCGATGTCAGCAGTATGCGTTCCAAAAAATCTGAGAATGAGCTGCTGGAAAGGTTCCTCAAGAACGGGACGCTGGAAGAGGTAGATGATTTTCTGGAAGGCTATTTTCTTGATGTGGGAGAGCAGAACTGTCAATCGATGCTGTATCGTCAGTATGTGCTCATGAATATGTTCTTTATGGCAACAGATTTTCTGCAGAGTCTCGGGATGAGTGTGGAGCAGCTTCCGGCAGAATGCAGAGACATTAATCAGATGGTAGCGCGAGCGACGTCTCTGGAGGTGATTCGTCAGGAGGTGGGGAATCTGTTTACCGCTACGATCCAGCTTCGCAACGGACATTCACAGAAGCGATATAATGCACTTCTAGAGGAGGCCAGAGCGTTCATACGGGAGAACTATCAAAGAGACGATATGTCCCTGAATACGGTGGCGGCGCAAGTGAATATCAGTCCGAGCTATTTCAGCGCGATCTTCAGCGGTGAGACGGGACAGACATTTGTGGAATATCTGACGAGCGTGCGTCTGGAGAAGGCAAAAGAGCTGCTGATGTGTTCAAGCATGCGCACAGCGGAGATCGGCTATGAGGTGGGCTATAAGGATTCCCATTACTTCAGCTATATTTTTAAGAAGGTAGTCGGGTGCAGCCCCAAGGAGTACAAGAACCGCGGCCGGGAGGTAACAAATGTTTAAAAAGGCATCCCTGAACAGGCGCTTGAATGCGCTTTTGTTGGTCTGCTTTGTACCGTTGACCATCATGATCATCTATCTGATGGCGATCCTGTTTCGGTTTTCCGAGCGGTATGATAAGAGCGTACAGAATATCACAAAAGCGAACGCCTATAATATCGAATTCAAGGATGACCTAGACTATACCATGTATATCATCGTGGTGAACTCGGAGCGCGCCAAGGAGCTGGTAGATACACAGCAGCCCCATGAACTGATCGATCAGGCGCGCACGGTTTTTTCGGAGTTGTCTGAAAAAGCTGAGGGAACGGACGGTAAGACAAGGCTGCAGAGGATCGTGAAGAGTCTGGATACATTGGAGGATCACGTCTCGGAGGTGGAGGCGAACGCGCAGATCAGCGGTATGTATGACAAGAATCTGGAGAGTCTGGATTTCGATATCCGTAATCTGACAGAGCTGATTCAGGAGCAGATCCAGCAGTATATTTATTATGAAGCGACGCATCTGGAGACATTGAGAGCAAATATCCGGCAGGATGTGCAGCGTGCCATCGGTTTGAGCGTGCTGATTTTTTGTATCATATTTTTTGTGTCACAGATGATATCCAGACGTATTACGGGAGAAATCACAGAGGATATTCGTCAGCTTCTGAAGGTGACTAAGAAAGCCGGACGGGGTGATTTTAGCGTGCGTGCGGATGCGGACAACAGCAGTGAGGAACTGATGGAGCTGGCGCAGGGCTTCAACCAGATGGTTGAGCATCTGGATACACTGGTGGAGGATATCCGGGTCGAGCAGCTGAATCTGCGCGCCACGGAACAAAAGCTTTTGCAGGCGCAGATCAATCCTCATTTTTTATATAATACCTTGGATGCCATCATCTGGCTGGCAGAAGCCAACCAGAAGGAACAGGTGATCATGATGGTATCGACGCTTTCTGATTTTTTCCGCACAACATTGAGTAACGGAAGAGATTTTATTTCTGTAAAGGAGGAGGAATCCCATATTCGGAGTTATCTGCAGATCCAGCAGTTTCGCTATCAGGATATTCTACAGTATGAGATTGACATTCCTGAAGAGCTGTACCGGTATCAGATATTGAAGCTGACGCTTCAGCCGCTGGTAGAGAATGCCCTATATCATGGCATCAAAAATAAACGAGGGATGGGAAGGATCTCGGTGAGCGGCAGAAAAGAAAATGGACAACTTATCTTTATAATTACAGACAACGGTCAGGGGATGACGAGGGAGCGTATGGATCAGGTCGGCCGTATGATGAATGGGGAAAAAGTTGATTCTTCCAACACCTCCGGATTTGGACTGTACAATGTTGTACAGCGTATCCGATTGAATTACGGACCTGAGTATGGATTATTTATGAGTAGCGCTTACGGAGAAGGTACAGAATTTATGGTGGTGATTCCTGCAATAAAAAATTAAACCTTTTTTATAAAAATACGAAAAAATATATGGATATAAATAAAAAATTAAACGAATTCTGAAAGTAATTCCGTTTCCGAAATGTTTGATTTGTTGTATGATTCAATCATAGCCAAGGAGTGGCTGGAGAACGAAAACAATTTAAACAGGAGGTATTTGTAATGAAAAAAGTATTGGGTGTAGTTGCATGTGCAGCAGTAGCAACATCAATGGTAATGGGCGCTAACGCAGAGGATCTTATTAAGGTTGGATTCGCACAGGTTGGTCATGAGTCTGACTGGCGTACCGCTTCCACAAAGTCCGCTCAGGAGGTATTCTCAGAGGAGAACGGATATGATCTTCAGTTCGTAGACTGCGATAATGATTCCGCAGCACAGCTTGAGGCAGTTCGTGGATTTATCGAGCAGGACGTTGATTACATCATTATTGATCCGATCGTTGCTACAGGTTGGGACACAGTTCTGACAGAGTGTGAAGATGCAGGTATCCCGGTAGTAGTTATCGACCGTACCATCGACGACTCTGACAAGTATGTTTCATGGGTAGGTTCTAACTTCTTAACAGAAGGTAAGGCATGCGGTGAGTGGCTGAAAGAATATGCAGCAGCTAAGGGCATGGATGAAGTAAATGTTCTGGTTATCGAAGGAACAAATGGTTCTTCCGCACAGATCGGACGTACAGATGGATTTAAGGAAGTTGCAGATGCAGAAGGCTGGACCATCCTTGATTCACAGGATGGTGACTTTACACAGGCAGGCGGACAGGAGGTTATGGAGTCCTACTGCAAGTCTTATGAAGGACAGTTCAACGTAGTTATCTGCCAGAATGATAATGAGGCATTCGGCGCTATGGATGCTATGAAGGCAGCAGGCGTTTCCTATGGTCCGGAAGGTGATGTAGTTCTGGTATCCTTCGATGGTAACAAGCCGGCTATGGAGTCTCTTCTTGCAGGCGATCTGACCGCAGTATTCGAGTGTAATCCGCTGGCAGCTCCGACTGTTGAGGCAGTTCTGCAGCAGCTTCAGGCTGGTGAGACACCGGAAAAAGAGACCTACATGGTTGAGGGTTGGTTCGCAAATGAAGACGTTGTTTCTTCTATCACGATCGACGGCGAAGAGCAGCCGGTAACTCAGATGACCGATGAGGTTCTTGCTAACCGTGCATACTAAAAGATAATTAATAGTGTGGAAAAACTCCACAGAGAAAGTTAATTCAAGGCAATAGAGTGTCGCGAAGCGTATAGTCTATTGTGAACATGCAGTTCAAAAGGGAGTTCGATTCAGAGCTCCCTTTTATTCATGAAATAGAGCGTTCGCGAAGCGTCCGGTCTGTTGTACTGCAATCGAAAGGGGAAAAATTATGGAAAAAAATGTAGTGCTGACCATGCGTGGCATCACAATGACATTCCCCGGTGTAAAAGCATTGGATAATGTGGATTTTACGCTTCGCAGAGGTGAGATTCACGCTCTTATGGGAGAGAATGGTGCGGGTAAGTCAACACTGATCAAGTGTCTTACAGGTATCAATGCTTTTGAAGCCGGAGAAATTCATGTGGATGGAATCGATGGCGCAGTTGTAAATCACTCTACGATGGATGCGCAGAAAAAAGGGATTTCTACCGTGTATCAGGAGGTAAATCTATGTCCGAATCTGAGTGTGGCAGAGAATCTTTTCATCGGACGTGAGCCGAAGACGAGACTGGGAACCATTGACTGGAAGACAATGAATAAGCGTTCACAGAAGATTATGGATGACCTTGATATGAACATTGATGTTACCCGTAATCTGGAAGAGTATTCTCTTGCGTTGCAGCAGATGATCGCGATTGCTCGTGCGGTGGACATGGAGTCTAAGGTACTGATTTTGGATGAGCCGACCTCTTCTCTGGACGATCATGAGGTTGAGAAGCTGTTTGGTCTGATGAGAAAGCTGAGAGATCAGGGAGTGGGCATTATCTTCGTAACCCATTTTCTGGAGCAGGTATATGCAGTATGTGACCGCATTACGGTACTCAGAAACGGACAGCTGGTAGGAGAATACCCGATTGCAGAGCTTCCGAGAGTCAAGCTGGTCGCAGCCATGATGGGTAAGGATTTTGATGATCTTGAAGCGATCAAATCTGATGGAGTGCAGGATTTTACGAATGCAGAGGTGCTGATCGAAGCACAGGGTATGAGCCATAAAGGAACCATCAAGCCATTCAATCTGACGATCCACAAGGGAGAGGTCGTAGGTCTGACAGGACTGCTGGGCTCCGGCCGAAGCGAGCTGGCACGTGTTATCTACGGTGCAGACAGGAATCAGACCGGTACCTTAAAGGTCAACGGTAAAGAGGTGAAAATTAATGCACCTATTGATGCCATGCATCTGGGTATGGGACTTCTGCCGGATGACAGAAAGGCAGAAGGAATCATCGGAGATCTTTCTGTTCGTGAGAATATCATACTTGCTATTCAGGCAAAACGCGGTATGTTTAAACTTCTTCCCATGAGCAAACAGATTGAGATTGCAGACGAATATATTAAGACTCTTCAGATTAAGACAGCGAGCCGTGAGACATTGATTAAACAGCTCTCCGGAGGTAACCAGCAGAAAGTCATTCTGGCTCGCTGGCTTGCGACGAATCCGGATTTCCTGATTCTGGATGAGCCGACCAGAGGTATTGACGTAGGTACCAAGACAGAAATCCAGAAATTGGTTCTTCAGTTGGCGAAAGAAGGAAAAGGAATTATCTTTATTTCCTCTGAGGTGGAGGAAATGCTGCGCACCTGCTCCATGTTAGGCGTTATGCGTGATGGCGCAAAGGTTGGCGAGATCAGAGAAGAATTGACGCAGGAAGGCGTCATGAAGGCAATTGCGGGAGGTGGAGCAAATGAGTAATTTGAAAAAGCTCACAAGTAAAAGATTGTTTTTACCGATATTCTGCATGATTCTGGTCATGATGGTAAATATCATCTTTGATCTGGCCAGCGGGAATTTTCCCTTCAGCTTTTTTACGATCTCTACCCGTAACGGGGTATTGTACGGTCGTCTGATCGATGTACTGAATCGAGGCAGTGAGATCGCCATTCTTGCAATCGGTATGACGCTTGTAGTTTCTGCATCTGCAGGAACCGATATTTCTGTAGGCTCTGTAATGTCACTCTCAGCAGCATTTTGCTGTATGCTGCTGGCAGGCTTCGGAGTATCCTCCGCAACACAGCTGCAGATGCCGTTGATCGTGGGTGTGCTGGCAGGCATTCTCATGGGATGCCTGTGCGGTGTGTTTAATGGAGCACTGGTGGCTTATCTGAATGTACAGCCCATGGTGGCGACACTGATACTGTATTCGGCAGCACGTGCGATCGGACTACTGTTGTGTAACAACCTGATTGTGTACATACGTGATGATTCCTTCAAATTCTTCGGAGGATTCTTTGGACCGGTTCCGACACCGATTGTCATTGCGGTGATCTGTGTGGCGATCATGTCTGTGATTTTGAAAAAAACAGCTCTGGGCTTGTATATCCAGAGTGTAGGTATCAATAAAAAAGCTTCACGAATTGCGGGACTGAATTCAGAGAGGATCATTTTCCTCTGCTATGTTATCTGCGGTCTCTGCGCGGGTATTGCCGGAATCGTGAACGCATCCCGGATCAGCTCCGCAGACTCCAACAACATTGGATTGAGCTATGAGTTGGATGCGATCCTGTCCGTAGCTCTTGGCGGCAACAGCCTCGGCGGCGGTAAATTCAGTCTGATTGGTTCCATCATTGGCGCATACACGATTCAGGCTATTACCACCACATTGTTTGCCATCGGTGTGTCCACCGATCAGGCTCCGGTTTATAAGGCGATCATCGTTATTATCATCGTTGCTATTCAGGCGCCTCCGGTAAGCGCATACCTGAAGCAGCGTGCTGCAAAAAAAGCGCTGGCAAAGGGGGTAAATTAAGATGAAGAAGAAAATTAACAGTAATACATTGCTTCTTTTGATTACGATTGCTCTGTTTGTTGTGATGTACATTATTGGCTGTATCATTTATGCAAACAAGGGATTTACGCATTTTCAGACATTTTTAAACATACTGATCAATAATGCAGGGCTGCTCTGCGTAGCCTGTGGTATGACCTGTGTTATGTTGACCGGCGGTATTGATATTTCCGTAGGTTCCCTGATTGCTATGGATTGTATGTTCCTTGCGGTGGGAATGGAGATCTGGAAGATGAATGCCATGGTATTGATCGTGCTGGTACTTTTGATTGGTGTGATTTTCGGTATCGTACAGGGATTTTTGATCGGCTATCTGCAGATTCAGCCCTTTATCGTTACGATGGCAGGTATGTTCTTTGCCCGGGGTATGACGGCAATGATCTACTCCAAGCAGATTTCTGTAAGCTCTAACGCATGGTTTGTGGCAGTGGCAAATGCAAAGATCAAGATTCCTTTTGGATCTTATGTGAATAACAAGGGTGTAGAACAGATTCCGTTTATCCGTATTCCGGTAGTGATCGCGCTACTTGTGCTGATTATTGTATTCCTGATGCTAAAGTATACAAAATTCGGACGTAATATGTATGCGGTAGGTGGCAATGAACAGTCCGCAATTATGATGGGACTGGACGTGAAGAAAACAAAACTGAAGGCGTATATGCTTTCGTCCTTCCTCTGCTCGATCGGAGGAATCTGCTATTGCATGAATACCATGTCCGGAAGCGTACAGCAGGCACTCGGACTGGAGATGGATGCTATCGCCTCTTCTGTTATTGGCGGTACGCTGCTGACCGGCGGTGTCGGTAATGTGATCGGCTCCTTTTTCGGTGTGTTGATCAATGGTACAATTTCCACGCTGGTAAAGACCAATGGTAAGCTGTTGAGTTCATGGTCAAGTATTGCGGTGGCAGCATTGCTTTGCTTCTTTATTGTGCTACAGAGTGTATTTGCCAAAATCAAAGATGGTAAAAAATAATTTTGACTTTTTGAAGGTTCCGCTTGTTGCGGAGCCTTCTTTTTTGCTATACTGTATCTGTGCAGAATGGGGGAATTGTATGAAAAGAATCTGGAAAATGCTGCTTGCTGCAGTGGCAGGAGCAATGCTTTGTACCGGCTGTACGGGGATGGAAGTACACAGCGATATAGACAAAACCGCAGAGGATATGGGGAGATCAGAGGGCGATGATCTGATTGTAGTAGGATTTTCTCAGGTGGGAGCGGAATCCGACTGGAGAAATGCCAATACTGAGGCTTTTAAATCAGCTCTTACGGAGGAAGAGGGCTTTTATCTGATCTATGAAGACGCACAGCAAAAGCAGGAGAATCAGATCAAGGCATTACGCAATTTTATTTTGCAGGAGGTAGATTATATTATCCTGAACCCGATCGTAGAGACCGGCTGGGATTCAGTGCTTCAGGAGGCGAAGGATGCCGGGATTCCGGTTATCATTTCTGATCGCAGAGTGAAGGTGGAGGATGATTCGCTGTATGTATGCTGGCTTGGTTCTGATTTTGAACAGGAGGGCATTCATGCGGGAGAGTGGCTGAATACTTATCTGGAAGAACAGAACAGAGAGAATGAAACGATCAATATCGTCACATTGCAGGGGACGCTTGGCTCTACGGCGCAGTTGGGTCGGACTACGGGCTTTGCCAGTGTGATGTCAGAGCATAAGAATTGGAAAATGATGGATATGCGGGAGGGAGACTTTACGCAGGCCAAGGGGCAAGAGGTTATGAAGGACTTTCTGGAGCAATATCCTGATATTGACGTAGTAGTGTGTGAGAACGACAATATGGCCTTCGGTGCGATCGACGCCATGCGGGAGGCCGGAAGAAGCTTTGGAACGAACGGAGATATTATCGTGATTTCCTTTGACGCGGTGAAGGAGGCTCTGCAGAGGATTATCGCAGGAGAGATCAATGTGGTGTTTGAGTGCAATCCGTTGTCTGGACCGAAGATAGCAGAGCTGATCAGAAAACTGGAAAATGGTGAAAAGATTGCGAAAGAGAACTATATAGAAGAAACTTATTTTGACTCATCGATGAAGCTTGAACGCATCCTGCCGACTAGGGCATATTAATGCAAGAAGTGCATAACAACACGGATAATTCTGAATTTGACCTTGATTTTAAAAAGTGTTACACTACAGGCAGAATCGGGGGATTTCCGGAGAGATCCCGTATAATCAAAGGAGATTTGAGGTATGAGCAAGATTAGAATTGGTATTGTAGGATACGGCAATATCGGTCGTGGCGTGGAAGCTGCGATCCGTCTGAATGAGGATTGTGAGCTGGCCGGCGTATTCACGCGCCGTGATCCGGCTACCGTGAAGATCACCACAGAGGGTGGTAAGGTATATCGCATCAGTGAGCTGGCTGAGCATAAGGATGATATTGATGTCTGCATTATCTGCGGCGGAAGCGCCACAGATTTGCCGAAGCAGACACCGGAGCTGGTGAAGATGTTTCACGTTATTGACAGCTTTGATACGCATGCGAAGATTCCGGAGCATTTTGCGAATGTCGATGCAGCTGCAAAGGAGAGTGGACATGTCGGCATCATTTCTGTCGGTTGGGATCCGGGTATGTTTTCTCTGAACCGTCTCTATGGCAATGCGATCCTTCCCAAGGGCAAGGATTATACCTTCTGGGGGCGCGGCGTCAGTCAGGGACATTCCGATGCGATCCGCCGGGTGGCCGGAGTTGTGGACGCGAGACAGTATACCGTGCCGGTGGAGAGCGCAGTAGAAGCTGTAAGAAACGGCGAGAATCCGGAGCTGACTACGAGACAGAAGCACACCAGAGAGTGCTATGTTGTCGCTGAGGAAGGCGCAGATCTGGCGAGAATCGAAGCAGAGATCAAGAATATGCCGAACTACTTCGCAGATTATGATACTACGGTGACCTTCATCTCTCAGGAGGAGCTGGATAAGAACCATAAAGGAATCCCTCATGGCGGCTTCGTGATCCGCAGCGGTGAGACGGAGAACGGCAATAAGCACATCATCGAATATCGCCTGAAGCTGGACTCTAATCCGGAGTTCACGTCCAGTGTGCTGGTAGCCTATGCAAGAGCTGCGAAGCGTCTGGCCAAAGAGGGTGTGAGTGGTTGTAAGACAGTATTTGATATTGCACCGGCATATCTCTCCCCGAAGAGCGGTGAGGAGCTTAGAGCACAATTGCTTTAAGCACGGTAATGTGTTAAAATAGATGTACAGGAGTTCGAAGCTGTCGAGAGCGCTCTCGGCAGTTTTTTCTTTATTATCATAGAAAGGATCTTACACAGATGGAAAAGACAATCAGATGGGGCATAATGGGAGCGGGCGCTGTGATCCACCGTTGGATCAAGGGCGCATTGCAGGCGGAGGATTCAGAGATCGTGGCGATCGCATCGCGGCACAAGGAGACAGCACAGGCCATGGCAGAGGTATGGGACATCCCACAGGTTATGACCTATGACGAGCTTCTGGCATGTCCGGACATTGATATTGTATATATTGCGGTGCCTCACGTGGGACATAAGGAGCTGGCGCTGCGCGCTATGAGAGCAGGCAAGCATGTGCTTCTGGAGAAGCCGGCTACCATCAATGCGGGAGAATTCAGAGAACTGATGGAATGCGCGAAGGAACAGCAGGTATTCTTGATGGAGGCGGTATGGACGAGATTCTTTCCGATTATCAAACGTGCATTGGAGGAGATCAAAAAGGGCAGGATCGGCGAAGTACGTTCCGTAGAATCGAGCTTTGCATTCCGTGTGGCAGAGGATGATGATTCGCGTCTGGTGAAGCTTGAACTGGCAGGTGGCAGTCTTCTGGATGTGGGAGTCTATAACCTTCACTTTGCTCATATGATATATGGAAAATCTCCGGTGCGCGTAACCGGCTTTGCCTCCATGGATACCGATGCGCATCACTATCAGGTGGATGAACAGGCCGCATACATCGGACAGTATGATAAGGGAGAGCTGGCGCTCATGATGAGTGCGATCCGCACGGAAACACCGCAGTCGGCGCGTATTTACGGAACCGAAGGCTATATGGAGCTTCCGATATTCTGGAAGCCTACGAGACTGGAGATCGTAAACGGAGACAAGAAGGAGGTCATTGAGCTGCCGGTAGCACAGAAGATCGAAGGACTGGAGGATGAGGGCTACCAGTACGAAGTGCGACATGTGAATGGCTGTATCAGAAAGGACTTGAAGGAGTCTGACGTGATGCCATGGCAGACTACGCTGGAGATCCTGACACAGATGGATCAGTTGAGACAGGAATGGGGACTGGTATTTCCGCAGGAGATCCGATAGAAAGAAAAAATAGCAAGAAAAATTGTAAAAAGTACTTGACTTTTTACAGAAACAGATATATACTATTGAAGTCGGTGAGCGACACAAGTTACTCACCGAGGCGTGGGGTCTTAGCTCAGCTGGGAGAGCATCTGCCTTACAAGCAGAGGGTCATAGGTTCGAGCCCTATAGGCCCCACTCTTTTTAACAAATTTCATATATGGCGGAATAGCTCAGTTGGCTAGAGCACACGGTTCATACCCGTGGTGTCGAGAGTTCAAATCTCCCTTCCGCTACTAAAAAGAGAAACCATGATGAGGTTTCTTTTTTTTGCCAAACTATACAGGCCATACCATAAAAAGGTGCTCTACCATAGTTGGGAGAGCACCGTGGTTTACAGCTGTGATTCAAAACGATCGAGAAAAAGATAGGCAGCACCAACGGCTGAGGCCTCTAGTTGAAGATTACATGCATGAATGTAAGAGGCATTTTTTTCAAATGTATTTAATTTTTCCAACCGCTTCTTGATGGAAGGAATATAAGGTTTGATAAAACTTCCAACATAACCGCCAAGAATAATGGGGTAGTCAAATATCATATGAAGATTATTTAAACCAATGGCTAAATTATCCAGATATTCATGGAAAAGTTCTTGATATTCTAAGTTTCCCTTTTCTAATTCTTTAAAAAAGTTTTCAAGAGAATTGTTTTCATAACGGGACAAAATGGTTGCATTGCAATATGCATCAAAACATCCAAGTTGTCCACAGTAGCATGGTCTGCCGTTTGGATAAATGCGCATATGACCAAATTCACCGCTTCGCTCATGTAAGCCAACGCAAATGGAACGATTATGGATTATAGCACCGCCAACAGTATTACTAAGTGAAAGATAGAGTATATCACGATATAATGAATTAGTTCGTAATTCTGCAGATGCGGCAACTTTGGCATCATTGCATAATACACATGGAAAAGGAATAAAACGTGTAAAATTTTCTAGAGAAATACCGGAAGTTCCTAATATAGTTGAACAACTTAATCCTAATTGATTTTGCATTACGATTACAGGAACGGAGATTCCGACTCCTAGAATTTTAGACTCATCTATTTTGTTTTCAGATAAAATTTTTGAAATTAAGTCAGCTAAATTGCTAAAATATTGATCTTCCTTTGTGAACTTCAAGCTAAATCGTTTATGGTATGTGATTCTTTCGGAAAGATTCATGATGAGGATAGCAACATGATTTCGAGTTATATCAAGTCCGATTGAATAAAAAACATTCGTAGATAATTGGAAGTTTTCAGCTTTTCGTCCACCGGTAGAAGGGGTACTTCCAATCTGCAGAACAAGTCCCGCATCTTGCAATTCTAAAAGGTTTTGAGTAACTGTTGGAAGGCTTATATTTGTGGCAAGAGCAATATCACGCTTGGTATAGGCATTTCCTTTTTTGAGAAGCATATAAACTTTTTTTTTGTTTATACTCTTTATTTTGGTTGTGCTGCTTGTTGAATACATATTTTGTTATATGTCCTTTTCAAATAAAATTATTTATTCATTATACACAAATTATTAAAAAATAACAATCCGTGCAATATAAATAAAAATACAATAAAAAATATGTTATATTTAGACAAAAAGACGGAATCAACCATAATTGTGTTGACATAATATTGTTGGAATTATATAATTAAAATACTTTTAAAAACGTTTTTAAAAAGATTTGAAAGGAGGAAATAAAATGGCTTTTTTCATGGGGACTGTGTATTCAAAAGAGTTGTTGCAGGATACATCTTTCCATGTGATTCTTCCACATGATGGAAGACGATATGAAGGTAAGGGAAATCCTAAGACGCTAATTTTGTTACATGGTCTCTCCGATAGTGCAGCAACATGGGTAAGACGAACTTCTATCGAGCGATATGCGGAAAGATATGATCTTGCGGTGATTATGCCAGAAGTGCATCGTAGTTGGTATCAGGACATGGTATATGGCATTAACGCATATAAGTTTATCACGGAAGAAGTTCTGAATTTAGCTGCGAATATGTTCCATGTGTCTACGAAAAAGGAAGATGTTTTAATAGCTGGATTATCAATGGGGGGATATGGTGCATTAAGATGTGCATTAGAAAATCCGGAGAAGTTTGGTTATTGTGGCGCATTTTCTGGAGCATATGATTTGAAGCAACTAATTCAAATAGCCTCTTCTCCAGATGGAAAAGACCTGCTTGCGGGAATGGTAGAAGATTATGGAGCCATTTTTGGAGAAAAAACTCAGATTCCCAAAGAAGTCACTGTTAAACATATAATTAAAAATGCGGGAGACCTTAAAGAAAGACTTCCAAAAGTTTATATGATGTGCGGGACGGAAGATATTTTATATCCTCAGACATGTGAAGCAAAAAAACTATGTGAAACATATCTTAAAGAATTTATCTATGAAGAATGGTCAGGACATCATGAATGGGATATGTGGGATACAGCGATCGAAAAAATGTTACAGTATTTCTTGGGACACGGAAGAAGAGACTTTGAATAACGTAAATGAGGCAATAAGATTCGTTTTTTCACAATAACAGGGAGGTAAAATATGAGGAAACTTAATGTATTGGGTGGAATGATGCTTTTATCCATAACTGCATTGGCAACGGTTGCAAATGCTGAAGACGTTAATAAATATAAAGTTGGTTTTGTTGTTCAAAATCAGACAATCAACTATTTCCTGAATGTAATTAAGGGCATTGAAGACCATCAGGATGATTACGGGATCGAGGTACAGGTAATTGATGGTCAATCTGATATTGAAAAACAAATTACCGGAGTGGAAAATTTGATAACAAGCAATGTGGATTGCATTGTAATCTGTCCTGATTCTCCAGAAGCAATGGTAGATGTTGTGAAGGAATCGAGAGAAGCTGGAATCCCGGTAGTAAGCTGGTCAGAGTGGATTGATGGGTCAAATAGCTGGTTAACGTTAGATAACTATGAATACGGCTATGTGAATGGACAGATTTCTGCAAATTGGATCAAAGAGAATTTTGAAGATCCTGCAGATGCTCATGTAATGTTTATTTATGTACATGGAAATGAACAGCTGGAGCAGCGTGGTCAAGGTATGATGGATGCGATTAATGATATTGTCCCCGATGCTACAATTTCTGATGCCGCACAATCTGGAAATACAACAGAAGCCGGACAAACAGCTGTAGAAAAAGTTATTCAAAAAGATCCAGATCTAAATGTTGTTGTTTGTGCCAATGATTCGGTTGCGCTAGGTGCATATGAAGCAATGAAAGCAGCTGGAAAAAATGACGATGATTGTTGTATAACGGGATGCGACGCAGACGATGAAAATTTGAAGAAGATTGCAGCGAATACAATGATAAAAGGCACTGCAGACATCGGAGCCTATAATCAGGGAGAAAAATTCTGTAAGATTGTATTAGACACTATAGCTATAGGCGCTGATAAAGAATTGGAAGATCCTGTTTACGTGGATTTTATTCCCGTTACTAGCGAAAATATTTCAGATTATGTTAAATAAGCTTAGTAGAAAGGGGTTCTGATTTTTTCAGAGCCCTTTTCTATCAATTGGGGTAAAAAATGTATAAGGAAATTTTAAAATTAAAACATATAACCAAAAAATATCCCGGTGTTACAGCGCTTGATGATGTAAGTCTTTCGTTTCGCGAAGGAGAAATACATGCAATAGCCGGAGAAAATGGAGCCGGGAAGTCCACATTTATAAAAACAATCACGGGAGCTATTTATCCGACTTCTGGCGAAATATATTTTGAGGATAGATTATTAAAAACAAATTCGCCTGAAATATCTATGCAGCAAGGAATTGCAGCAATTTATCAAGAATTTAATTTGTTTCCTTCGCTATCAGTTGCAGAGAATATATTCTATGGAAGATATCCAAAGAAAAATGGGACGATCGATTACAATGAGATGTTAAAAAGGACATCTAGAATCATGGAAGAATTGGGAATAGATATTGCGGCAGATACATTGGTTAAAAATCTATCGGTAGGTTATCAGCAGCTTGTTGAAATTGCAAAATCGGTCTCTAAAGAAACAAAATTATTGATAATGGATGAGCCATCGGCACCATTAACAGAAAATGAAGTAAAGCATCTGTTTCGTATAATAAAAAATTTAAAAAAGAAGCGTGTAACAATAATATATATTTCACATCGCTTAGAGGAAATCTTTCAAATATGTGATCGAGTGTCAATATTTCGAGATGGGAAATATATTAAAACATTGAACGTTAAAGAAACAAATGTTGATGAGCTAATACGAATAATGGTAAATAGAAATCTTGGAGAACAGTATCCACCCAAAAATTATAGTAAAGGAGAAAAAGTGCTGGAAATCAGAAATCTGAATACTTCATTGTTAAAAGATATTAATATTGAAGCATACAGAGGTGAGATTTTAGGTCTAGCAGGATTGGTTGGCGCCGGGAGAACGGAAACAGTGCGTGCATTATTTGGTGCAGAAAAAGTGGATTCTGGAGATTTTTATTTGTGGGGGAAACGGTTGAAGATTAAATCGCCTCAAGATGCAATAAAATATGGCATTGGGCTAATACCAGAGGACAGGAAAAAACAAGGATTATTGTTAAAATTACCAGTGAGATACAATATTTCGTTTGCCAACTTTCAAGGTATTAAGGGAAAGCTTGGACTTGACTTAAGAAAGGACTATGAAATAAGCCAAAAATATATTGCTAGTCTAGCTATCAAAACTCCCTCAAGTGAACAAGCAGCAGGACAGTTGAGCGGTGGAAACCAACAAAAAGTTGTTTTGGCAAAATGGTTATTTAAAAATAGTGATATTTTAATTTTCGATGAACCAACAAGAGGCATTGATGTTGGAGCAAAACAAGAAATATACAAATTAATGGTTGATCTGGTAGAGCGAGGTAAGGTTCTAATCATGATAAGCTCGGATATGTCAGAACTTATAGGTATGAGCGATCGTATTATCATCATGCACGAAGGGAAGATAACAGGAAATTTGAAAAAAGAAGATTTTACACAAGAAAAAATATTATCATTTGCATCAGGGGTAATAGAAATGGGGGAGGAGACTCTGGAATGAAAAAAAGAATAGATCTATCACGGTTTGGGGTATTTATAGCATGGATTGTTCTAATCATTATTTTTTCAGTTGGGAATCCTGCTTTTTTGAAACGATCTAATATATTTACAATATTGCGTCAGACTTCGATTGTAGGAGTTTGCTCAGTTGGAATGACATTTGTAATATTGACAGGTGGAATGGATCTTTCGGTTGGTTCTATTATTGGTGTTGGCTGTGTTGCAGGTGCATTGATGATGTCAAATGGAATACCTATACCGATTGCGATTATTATTGTGCTTATTATTGGACTTGTCGCAGGTGCATTTAACGGATTTTTTATTAATGAACTTGGCATAGCTCCTATTATTATGACTTTGGGAACAATGACTACATTACGTGGTATCGCATATCTGCTATGTAATGGCTTTGCGGTCTATGGTATACCGGAATCATATAAGATTATTGGTCAGGGCTATGTTGGCTTGATTCCAGTGCCAGTGATTATAATGCTCATCTGTTTCATGATTGGATGGTTTATTCTTAATAAGACGAGTTTTGGAAGAGAGATTTATGGTATTGGAGGAAATGTTGAGGCAGCAAGACTTTCAGGTGTAAATGTAAAATTTGTTATTTATAAAGTATATATGTTTGCAGGCTTACTAAATGCTTTGGCGGGGTTAATTTTGATGGCTCGTGTAAATTCGGGACAACCGAGTTCAGGCGAGGGGTATGAAATGGATGTAATTACTGGTTGTGTTCTTGGAGGGGTAAGCATAAGTGGTGGAGAAGGTAATATTTTAGGCGTTCTTATTGGTGTATTGATGATGGGTACATTGGCAAATGGTATGGTATTATTAGATATATCTGAATTTTGGCAAAAATTTGTGAAAGGAATTGTTCTCATTCTGGCGGTAAGTCTTGACAAAATTGTACAACGAAGTAAACAACGTGCAGCAGAAAAATGAACTCCTGTTAAAATGTTATTGTATCCGGATATGAAGAAAACGGTATGGCCGAGCGCATCGACTATACCGTTTTTTATATACTTTAGATCTGCTCCAGCGCCTGCGCAAGATCTGCGATCAGATCCTCCCTGTCCTCCAGACCACAAGAAATACGCACAAGACCGGCCGGAATTCCGGCCTCTCGAAGTTGTTCATCGGTCATCTGACGATGTGTGGAGGTGGCCGGGTTCAGACAACAGGTTCTGGCATCCGCCACATGTGTTTCGATAGCGGCAAGCTTCAGACTCTTCATGAACTTCTCGGCGGCAGGGCGACCACCCTTTAATTCGAAGGATACGACGCCGCATCCGCCCTTTGGCAGATATTTCTGTGCCACTTCATAGTATTTATTGGATGGAAGTCCCGGATAATTCACGAATGCAACCTGAGGATGTGCCTCAAGAAACTCTGCTACAGCCTGTCCGTTTTCCACGTGACGAGGCATGCGTACATGGAGAGATTCCAGACCGAGATTCAGGATAAAGGCATGCTGCGGGGACTGTATACAGCCAAAATCACGCATGAGCTGAGACGTGCATTTTGTGATAAATGCCCCTTCGTTGCCGAACTTTTCAGCGTAGGTAATGCCGTGATAAGACTCATCCGGTGTACACAGACCGGGATATTTGTCCGCGTGAGCCATCCAGTCAAACTTTCCTGCATCAACGATCACTCCGCCCAGACATGCGCCGTGTCCGTCCATATATTTGGTAGTAGAGTGAGTGACGATGTCAGCACCCCATTCGATGGGGCGGCAGTTGACGGGGGTCGGGAAGGTGTTGTCTACCATTAGAGGAACACCGTGTGCATGAGCGGCTTTTGCAAACTTCTCAATGTCCAGTACCGTAAGCGCGGGATTGGCAATGGTCTCGCCAAAGACCAGCTTTGTGTTATCCAGCATGGCGGCTTCAAGCTCCTCCTCGGTACAGTCGGGACTGACAAAGGTAGAAGTGATTCCCATTTTTTTCAGGGTCACGGAAATGAGATTGAAGGTTCCGCCATAGATGGATGAGGATGCCACAATGTGATCTCCGCATTCACAGATGTTGAAGATCGCCATAAAGGTAGCAGCCTGACCCGAGGAGGTCAGCATAGCGGCTTTTCCTCCCTCCAGCTCCGCGATCTTGGCGGCTACGTGATCGTTCGTGGGATTTTGCAGTCGGGAATAAAAATACCCGGATGCTTCCAGATCAAAGAGCTTCCCCATATCCTCGCTGGTATCGTATTTAAAAGTTGTAGACTGAATGATCGGGATCTGACGGGGTTCTCCGTTTCCGGGGCGATAACCCGCCTGTACAGCCTTGGTACCTAATCCATATTCACGCATAAAAAACCTCCTGAAGTCATGTTATATTCTGAAATATCTATGCTCTTTTTGCCTCTCTTTTCTTTTCAAGATTGTTTACGATCACAGAGCAGCAGGCATCACCGGTGATGTTGACGGTAGTACGCCCCATATCGAAGATGCGGTCAACACCGGCAACCAGAGCGATTCCTTCTACCGGAAGTCCCACAGAGGTAAGTACCATAGCGAGCATGATCATACCGGCACCCGGTACGCCTGCGGTTCCGATGGAAGCTAGAGTAGCTGTGAGCACAATAGTAACCATCTGCGGCAGTGTCAGCTGAATACCGAAACAGGATGCGATGAAGATAGCGCAGACACCTTGATAAATAGCTGTTCCGTCCATGTTGATGGTAGCGCCGAGCGGCAGGACAAAGGATGAAACTTCCCGATCTACTCCGAGCTTCTCGGTACAGTCCATGTTGATCGGCAAGGTACCTACGGAAGAAGCACTGGAAAAAGCGAACATAATGGCAGGCATCATTTCTTTGAAGAATTTTGCCGGGCTTACGCCGCCAAAGGCCTTGACAGTAATCGAATAGACGATTACGGCATGCACAATATAGCAGATATATGCGGTCAGAAGTACCATAGCCAGAGATCCGATGATCTTTGCGCCGTTTTCTGCGATAACAGGGCAGAGCAGACAGAATACACCGATGGGAGAGAGTTCCAGAATCATTTCCATACATTTCATAAATACATCATTTAACGTATTCACGCCGTCGATGATTTTCTGATTGCGTGGTCCGATCAGAATAATGGAGAAACCGATCAACAGTGCCATCACGATAATCTGCAGCATATTGGCATTTGCCATGGGCGAAATGATATTGGATGGGAAAATATTCACCAGTGTGTCCATAAACGGTGTGGGTTCTGCAGCCTCATAGACCAGATCCGTGGTAGTCACCACCGGGAAAAGGCCTTTGAAAATATTGCCGCCCAGCAGACCGAAGATAATAGCAAAAGCAGTCGTACACAGATAATAAACGACCGTCTTTAATCCGACAGAGCCGACCTTTTTGATATCGCGCATAGAGATGATACCGCTCATGATAGAGAACAGTACGATCGGAACGACGATGAATTTTACCAGATTCAGGAAAATCGTTCCAAAGGGCTTGATGTACGCGGTTGCAAAGGATGCATGATTTACCATCAGAAGACCTGCAACAATTGCAGCGACAAGTGCGATGAAGATTTTCAACGCCAGTGACATTTTCTTTTTTTCTTTACTCATAGATTTCCTCCAACGTATAAATATTCACATAAACAGCAACTATTTAATAAGATTTCTGTTTATATTGTCCATTCTAACAGTATAGAGGTATCTAATCAACAATTATTATTGATATGATGAAAAAATTTCTGTATAATGTTGCGGGAATTCAAAATTTGCACTTTTATGCAGATTAATATAC
>JAUNCG010000029.1:5335-30423 GCA_030526715.1 Eubacteriales bacterium | reverse complement strand
GCGCGAGTGGCTCAGTTGGTGGAGCGCGACCTTGCCAAGGTCGAGGCCGCGGGTTCGAGTCCCGTCTCGCGCTCTTGAAAAAGAGCTCCGTTAGTGGAGCTCTTTTTCTTTTTGCTGTAGCGGAGTGCTTGTGAAGTGTGCGCTTTATTGTATTTCAGCAATATTTTAATTTACTATGCTATGGATTTGGAGTATCATATCTGTAAACAAAAGACGATGGAGGGATGAATCATGGGCGGATTTTTTGCGGTAGCTTCAAAGAATGATTGTGTATTTGACCTTTTTTTCGGAACGGATTATCATTCGCATCTCGGTACGAGAAGAGCGGGTATGGCGACATATGGAAAAGAAGGCTTTGATCGTACAATTCATAATATTGAGAATGCGCCGTTTCGAACAAAGTTCGAAAAAGATGCGAACGAGATGAAGGGGAATATGGGAATCGGATGTATCTCTGACTATGAGCCGCAGCCGCTGCTGATTCGTTCCCATCACGGAACCTATGCGATCACGACGGTAGGAAAGATCAACAATATGGAGGCTATCACAGAGGAGCTTTTCCGTTCCGGTCATACTCACTTTATGGAGATGACTACGGGTGAGATCAATGCGACGGAGCTGGTAGCGACATTGATCAATCAGAAGGAGAATCTGGTCGAGGGTATTCAGTACGCACAGGAAAAGATCGATGGTTCTATGACGCTTATGGTGTTGACGACTCGTGGAATTTATATTGCCAGAGACCGTCTGGGGAGAACACCGGTGGCTCTCGGAAAAAAGGAAGATGCATTTTGTGCATCCTTTGAGAGCTTTGCGTATTTGAATCTGGGATATGAGGAATACAAGGAGTTAGGCCCCGGAGAGATCGTAGTGATGAATCCGGAGGCGGTTGTCACATTGGTAAAGCCGGGAAAGGATATGAAGATCTGTACCTTTTTGTGGGTATACTATGGATATCCCTCTTCATCCTACGAAGGGATCAGCGTCGAGAAGATGCGTTATAACTGCGGTGAGCTGCTGGCAGAGCGCGACAATGTCCGCCCGGATATTGTCGCGGGAGTACCAGATTCCGGCACGGCGCATGCTATCGGCTATGCAAATAAGTCCGGTATTCCGTTCTCCAGACCGTTTATCAAGTATACGCCGACTTGGCCGAGATCCTTTATGCCTACGATGCAGAGCGAGCGTAAGCGTATTGCGAAGATGAAGCTGATTCCGGTACATGATCTGATCAAGGGAAGAAGCCTTCTACTGATCGACGATTCCATCGTTCGCGGAACGCAGCTTCGAGAGACCACGGAATTTCTGTATCGCAGCGGTGCGAGAGAGGTACATATCCGTCCGGCATGCCCGCCGCTGATCTATGGGTGCAGGTTTTTGAATTTTTCACGCTCTACGTCGGACATGGATTTGATCACACGCAGGATCATCCAGCGGCTGGAAGGAAGACAGGATGAGGAGATCCTGAGAGAGTATGCGAATCCGGATTCTGATCGATATGAGAAGATGGTGGAGAATATCGGAAGGGAGATGAACTTTTCGTCCCTTCGTTATCATCGTCTGGACGATATGGTGAAATCTGTGGGAATCGACCCTTCAAAGCTTTGCACATACTGTTGGAACGGTCAGGAGTAGTGCGGGGATGATCAGGAGATTGTAGTTTATGAAAGAGTGGAATTATCACGGACTGTCCTTGGCGGAGGTTGAGGACAGAAACCGTATGGGACGTTCGAATAAGACGGAGAATAATATTTCCAAGTCGAAAAAAGACATCATAAAAGAACACTCTCTGACTTATTTTAATTTTCTGAATCTGTTTCTTGCCGTTTTGGTAGCAGCCACGGGTCAATTTAAAAATATGACCTTTATGGGTGTGATTCTGATCAATACAGCCATTGGTATTTTTCAGGAATTTAAGGTAAAAAAGCTGATCGATCAGATTTCGGTAATGAACGCTACCAAGGCGTTTGTGATTCGTGAGGGACAGAAGCAGGAGGTGTTGGTAGAGGACGTCGTAATGGACGACATCCTACTGGTGGAAAACGGCAATCAGATCTGTGCGGATTGTACGCTGTTGGAAGCGGATGGTATGGAGGTCAACGAGTCCATGCTGACGGGAGAGTCCAAGCCTGTGAAGAAGCAGATCGGCGATAAGCTGATGTCGGGTAGCTTCCTTGTGGCGGGAAGCGGCGTCGGCAAGGTATATCATGTGGGAGAGGACAATTATGCAGCAGCGCTGGCGAGAAAAGCCAGAATCAAGAAGCGCGCTTCCTCTCAGATGCAGGAGACGATCAAGAAGATCATTAAGATTGACGGTATACTTTTGATTCCGGTAGGAATATTATTATATCTTTCTCAGATGAAGATCGACGGTATTTCTATGGGGGATGCCGTTGTCAATATGGTGGCAGGGGTCATTGGCATGATCCCGGAGGGACTGGTATTGCTTACCAGCGTGTCCTTTGTACTGGGAGTCGGTCGTCTGGCCGGAAAGAAGGCTCTGGTACAGGAGATGGAGGCTATAGAGGCTTTGGCCAGAGTGGATGTACTCTGTCTGGATAAGACCGGAACCATTACCACCGGTGAGCTGGATGTGGTGGATGTGGTGGCGTTGGAAAACGCAGCGACGGAAGAGATAGAACAGACCATGCAGGAGCTTGTGTGGGCCTTTGATGATGTGAACAATACACAGAAAGCGCTCCGGAAAAGATTTGCGAGATCGGCGTCTTGGACAGTACAGGAAAAGATTCCGTTTTCCTCGGAGAGAAAATATCGGGCGATTCGATATGAGGATCAGGGAGGATTCGCACTCGGGGCGCCGGATCTTTTGCTTCCGGAGGATCTGGAGCTGTTGGAAAGAGTGAACGGCTATTCCGATGAAGGATATCGCGTACTTCTGCTATGCACCTGTGAATTCGCGGATGAAGAGACAGAGGAGATCCGTCCGGTGAAGCCGCTGGCGCTGATCATCATTGAGGATCAGATCCGTCCGGAAGCGCAGGATACTTTCTGCTTTTTTAAGGAGCGTAAGGTGGACGTCAAGGTGGTATCCGGAGATAATCCGGTGACGGTATCCAATATTGCGGTGAAAGCCGGAGTGGATGGAGCGGATCGTTATATTGATGCAAGAAAGCTTCCTGAGGAATTTGAGGAATTGAGGCTGGCGGTGGATCAGTATTCCATATTCGGTCGTGTGAAGCCGGAGCAGAAGCAGAGCATTATCCGTGCGCTGCGCGCCAACGGCAAGGTTGCAGGCATGGTCGGCGATGGTGTCAATGACGTACTTGCACTGAAGGATGCGGATTGTGGGATTGCCATGGCAGCGGGAAGTGACGCGGCCAAGCAGGTGGCGCATATTGTACTTCTGGACTCCAATTTTGCCAGTATGAAAAATATTGTGAGCGAGGGTCGTACGATCATCGGCAATATCGAGAAGGTCAGTGCGCTATATCTGACGAAGACGATATATTCGATTCTGCTTTGCGTAATCTTTATTCTGCTGCAGAAGTCTTATCCGTTTGTACCGATCCAGCTGTCATGGATCAGCAGTACATCTATCGGTATTCCGAGCTTTTTGCTTACCTTGGAACAGAATCCGGATGGGGTATCCAGAGGATTTCTGCGTCAGGTCATGCGGATCTCGCTTCCGGCGGCTCTGACTATGGTGTTTACGATTTTGATGACGCAGAGCATGACCCCCTTCTGGGGTGGAGATGCCGTGCAGACAGCTTCTTATAATCTGGTGCTTGGCGGAACCATCAGTATGATGGTGGTATATCGTGTATGTCAGCCTATGACGAAGTTCCATCGACTGCTTTGCGTAGGCTTGCCGCTGATTTTTGCAGGAGGCATTCTGATGCTGCCCGGATTCCTGAGTGTATATCCGCTGATGCGTTGGCAGAGCATGTTTTTGATCCCCATGGCGTGTATGGCATTTGTAGTAAATATAGGGTTGACTAGAGGATTACTCTTGCTGGAGAAGGAAAAAGAAAAGTTTCTGAAAAAACATCCGGGGTTTTTGTTGAAAAAACAGAAAGAAACTGTCGCATAGTCGATGGTTTCTTTTTTAAATAGTTTAATTTCCGAAGAAAAAATGATATAATTCATATAACAGTTGTGACGAAAGAGAGAAGGATCTATGCTCGGATTGGGAATTGATACGGGAGGAACCTGCACGGATGCAGTGATCTATGATCTGGAGACCAGAGAGATCTTGAGCGCTGGAAAAGCGCTGACGACAAAATCAAATCTGGAGATCGGGATCGCAAATGCGCTGGATACGCTTCCTCAGGAATATATGCATCAGATAGAAGCGATTGCGCTCTCCACTACACTTGCCACGAATACCTGTGTGGAGAATAAGGGAGCCAGAGCAAAGCTTTTGATGATCGGGTTTGAGGAACGGCAGATGGAACCGTTGAGGGATGTGTTTGCTTCCTACGGGTTAGACGATTTTTCGCAGTTTGTGATGCTGGATGCGAAAGCGGAGAATCTTTATTCCCACCCCTATGATCCGGACTGGGAGGAGCTGCGTCGCCGTGCGAAGGAATACTTCGGAGAATGTGATGCGGTAGGGATCGTGCAGCTGAATCCCAGAGCAAACGGTCATCGCTTTGAGCTGACCGCGCGTGAGATCCTCAGGGAAGAGCTGACGCAGCCTATTACGATCTCCTATGATATTGCGAAGGAGACGGATATTCTGAAGACCTGCGTGGGAACACTGCTCAATGCCAGACTGATTCCGCTGATCACAGAATTTATGGAGGCGGTGCATCATGTGGCAGAACAGCGGGGACTAAAGGCGCCCATCTCTATTGTGAGGAGCGATGGAAGTCTTATGTCAGAATCGATGGCGCAGACCTGTCCGGTAGAGACGCTCCTGTGCGGACCGGCGGCCAGTGTCATGGGCGCCCATGAGCTGGCGCAGGCACCGAATGCTGTCATTATCGATATGGGAGGAACCACCACGGATATGGCGATCCAGAGAGGCGGACTTCCGCTGATGACGGATACGGGCGTACATATCGGACAGTGGACGACCATGCTTCACGGAGTGTTCATCGATACCTTCGGACTCGGGGGCGACTCGGCGATACGATTCCGGGAAGGTCAGCTATACCTTGATACCGTTCGTGTGATTCCGATTTCCATGCTGGCAGCGGAGTATGCGTTTGTAGAGCCGGAGCTGGAAGCCTTTGCGGCATGTCCTAAGGCACATTCCCGAGCTATCTACGAGTACTATGTACTGCTGAAGGATATTTCCGCAAAAACTGGTTATACGGAGGATGAACGGCGATTCTGCGATCTGTTAAAAGAACGTCCGCTGATGATGCGGGAGATCTCAAAGCGACTGCATCTGGATCCATATTACATCCATACAGAGCGTCTGGAGCGGGAGGGTATTCTGATCAGATCCGGACTGACGCCGACAGATATGATGGCGATCAAAGGAGATTATCCGGGACTAGATGATCGCGCGGCAAGACTGGCGATGTTTTGTATGGGTATCAATCTTTCCATAGAGATAGAGAGTATACCGGATCGCGTCTATGAGATGGTATACCGTCGCCTGTATAAGAACATCGCAAGAGCGGTCTTTACGCAGGAATACCCGTTTGGAAAGCAGCTGTTGCCGGAAGCGCTGGATCGATTTCTGGATTGCTGTTACGAGCAGGCGACAGAGCGGCAAAAGGAAGGTGACGAGAGCTTGCGTCAGATTCGTCTGGCATTGTCCACGGATCTGACTCTGGTGGGAGTCGGCGCTCCGATCCATGTGTTTTTACCGAGAGTGGCGAAGCTGCTTTGCACTGAGGCTGCGATTCCGAAGCATGCGGGAGTGGCCAACGCAGTGGGAGCCATTTCCGGAAAAGTCAGTAGCAAAGCGGAAATCGTGATCGAGGCGATCTACCATTTCGGAGTGATCCGGGAATATCGGATCGTGGATGAGGGAAAACAATATACCTTCAAGCAACATGACGAAGCAGTGAAGCTTGCGAAAGAAATGATCAAAGAAAAGCTTCGCAAAAAGAATACCCTGCAGGGAATCGCGGCGGATTCGAAGATGAATATTACCGTGCGCAGGGATACGGTGGGAGACGGATACCTATATCAGACGATCGTCGAAGCGAAGACGGAAGCCCTTACGATATTTAGATGACGGATCGGAGGACAACTGTGAGTGACAGAATATCGGTAATAGAATTGACAAATTCCGAGGGCTAATTTGATCTGGAATATGCGGGAGCTGTTGGAGATCTTTGAGGGTGATGATTATAGTGAATTTTTCTTTAGAGAGGAGGATGCCGAGGTACCGGATAGAACGAACTTGTTGTAAAGCATAGAATGGGGGAAGAATATGAAAAAGAAGATGATTACCATCAGCAGAGAATTCGGCAGTGGAGGACGAACCATTGGCAGGATTTTGGCAGACCAGTTAGGATTTGCGTTTTACGATAAGGAGATCATCGAAAAGCTTGTCGAGAAGACCGGATATGATAAAAAATTCGTCGAAGAGCAGGCGGAATACGCACCGGGGAAAAATGTATTTTCCTATGCATTTGTAGGAAGAACGATCGATGGAATGTCTCTCAATGATTATCTGTGGAGGGCGCAGAGAGAAACGATTCTTGAGCTGGCTGCAAAGGAAAACTGCGTGATTGTTGGGCGTTGTGCAGATTTTGTCCTGAAAGACAGGGATGACGTATTGAACGTGTTTATACATGCAAATAAAGAATTCCGCGCCAAGCGGATCGTGGAGCAATACGGCGAGAGCACTGACAAACCCATGAAGCGTTTGGAGGACAAGGATAAAAAAAGAGCGGTGAATTACAAATACTATACAGATCAGACATGGGGAATGTGCCGGAATTATCACCTGTCTCTGGACAGCAGTGAGATCGGTATCGAGGGATGTGTACGTATGATCAGAGATCTGGTAGAATAATCGAAACAGGATAATTTGACAGTAAGGAGAAGCTATAGATATGAAGTTTTCAGAGATGCCTTATCAGCGTATTGATATGGAGGAGACAGAGCGCAGATATCGCGATATCATCGAGCGCACGAGGAATGCGTCCTCAGGGGAGGAACAGTTTGCGATCCACCTTGAGTATTACGATTTTAAGGAAGATATTGAGACCAATATGACGATCGCACAGATTCGCCATGATATCGACACGACAGATGCATTTTATGAGAAAGAAAATGATTTTTATGATGAAGTACTGCCGATTCTGCGCAATCTGGAGAATGAGTATGCCAAGATACTCTACGAATCTCCTTATCGCGAGACATTGGAGCAGAGGCTCGGTCGTGTGACCTTTCGCAATATGGAACTGGAGTTTAAGTCGTTTGATGAGAAGCTGATCCCGCTGATGCAGGAGGAGAACGCACTGGTGAGCCGTTATTCGAAGTTGATCGCGACAGCGAAGATCCCGTTTGACGGTGAGATCTACAATCTGTCTCTGATGACGAAATTCACTACAGCCAGCGATCGCAGCGTGAGAGTACGGGCGTGGAAGGCTGTCAGCGAATATTTCCAGAACGTGACAGAGGAAATCGATGAAATATATGATAAAATGGTGAAGAACCGTACAGAGCAGGCGCATATGCTCGGCTATGAGAACTATATCGAGCTCGGATATTATCGCATGAACCGTAACTGCTATGATCAGAAGATGGTGGAGAATTTCCGTGACCAGATCAAGAAATACTTTGTTCCCTATGCCAGCCGTCTGCATGAACAGCGCCGCAGGGACATCGGGGTGGACAGCCTGAAGTATTATGATAACGGCGTATATTTTGCAGAAGGGAATCCGTGTCCGACAGGTACGCCGGAGGAGATTCTGGCGGCGGGACAGCAGATGTATCGCGAGCTGTCTGTGGAGACCGCAGAGTTTTTCGACTTTATGCAGGAGAATGAGCTGTTTGATGTTCTTGGCCGCAAGACAAAGCGTCAGGGTGGATATATGACCTATCTGCCGCGCTATAAGTCTCCGTTTATTTTTGCAAATTTCAACGGAACCAGTGGAGATGTAGATGTGATTACCCATGAATGCGGACATGCCTTCCAAGGGTATCTGCTGCGCAACGAAGAGATTCGCGAATTTGCGGACATTACCATGGAGACTGCAGAGATTCATTCTATGTCTATGGAATACTTTACGTATGACTGGATGGATCGCTTCTTTGGAGAGCGTGCAGACGATTACCGTAAGATGCATTTTGCGGATGCAGCCATCTTTGTGCCGTACGGATGCATGGTAGACGAGTTCCAGCATATCGTCTACGCGAAGCCGGAGATGACTCCGCAGCAGAGAAAAGAGACGTGGGCAGAGCTTGAGAAGGTATATCGTCCGCATTTAGATTATGATCAGGATCCGTTCTTTGCAAATGGCGGCTTCTGGCAGAGGCAGTCTCACATCTTCCAGTGTCCGTTCTACTATATTGATTATGTACTTGCAAGTGTATGTGCGATGCAGTTTAAGGTAAAGATGGACGATGACTTCGAGAGCGCATGGGCAGAGTATCTGAAGCTGTGCAATCTCTCTGCAAGAGACTTTTACATCAATGTAATTCAGGAGGCAGGGCTGAAGGTACCGTTTGATGATGGCTGTATAGAGCCGCTGGTAAAAGAATTGGAGAAAAAGGCGTTTGTTTAATCGAATCAAAGAATACCAGAAGGACAGCAGTATCTATGTGCTGGGACTTACGCAGAAGGAAAAGGCAAAAAGCGCCCGCAGGAATCTGCTATATGTGTCGACAGTTGCGCTGTCACAGGTGTTGGCGGGAATGGTCAATCAGGCATCTTCACGTACGGCATGGGTCGTATATCCATATCTGGCGATATTTCTGCCGCTGGCCTATGCGTTTATGGGCGTGGGGACCTATTGGAGAGCGTCCTGCCGCATGAGCAGTACCCAGTATCAGGAAGGACTCTTGAGGATTCGAAGATCCCTGCTTGCCATTCTCGTGCTTGCTGTGTTGGGCGTCGGACTTGAGATCTGGTATCTTATACTTCACTGGAAAAGCGTACCGCTTTTTCCGGAACTGCTGTACATTGCGCTGCACATTCCCCATATTGTTGGGGTGGCTGCTTATGGCAGATTTTATGACAGAACCTTTACCGGCATCATAAGAGAGCGGTAAAAGCATTGATCGGTTTTATCCTCGCAGGAGGTTAGAGCATAGATCGGCAGAAATGCCGGTCAGAAAACAAAAAGAAAGAGAGGAAGTAAAAATGAGCAAAATGCGAAAGATGTCGGCTATGCTGTTAGCCGGAAGCATGATTGCCGGGCTTGCAGTACCACAGATGGTATATGCAGCCGAGGACACACCACTGGTAGTTGCGGAGGATGACTTCAGTGAAAAATTCAGTCCGTTTTTTGCACAGTCTGTACCGGATCAGAGAGTAGCTGAATTCACCGGTCTGTATCTGCTGGGCAATGACCGTGCAGGTGAGATCATCATGAACGGTATCGAAGGAGAAGATAAGGAGTACAACGGTACGACATATCACTATGACGGTCTTTCGGACGTTACCGTAGAAGAGGCAGAGGATGGTTCTGTCAGCTATGATTTTAAGCTTCGCGAGGATGTGAAGTTTGCAGATGGCGAGACACTGGATGCAGATGATGTGATTTTCAGTATGTACACACTTGTAGATCCGTCCTATGATGGCCCGAGTTCTCTGTATGCGCTTCCGATCGAGGGACTTGAGGAATACAGAAGCGGTTCTGAGATCCTGTATGCTCTGATGCTGAAGAACGGAGCGGAGAATACGGATTTCAGCTTCTATACAGAAGAGCAGCAGAAGCAGTTCTTTGAGACAGACCTTCCGGCAGCAGGAGAAGCATGGGCGCAGTCGATCGTTGACTACTGTGTTGCAAACGGATACGTAGAGGATGATTCGGTAAAGAGCTCTATGGAGGCATGGGGATTTGAGGCAGAGTCTGATGACGCTACAGCAGCAGATTTCTTTAATGCGATCATGGCTGCATATGACAATGATTATGAGACCGCATCTTCTACCGAATCTGCAGAGAGCAGTCTGTTTGATTTTCTGGATGACAGCTATAAGACCACCGTTGAGACCGGAAGCTCCGCAGACTATGTAAGCGGTATTGAGAAGGTGAATGATTTTGAAGTAAAGGTTTCTCTGACAGAGACGGATGCTGCTGCGATCTATCAGCTCGGCATTTTGGTAGCTCCGATGCACTATTACGGAAACGAGAGCCTGTATGACTATGATGCGCACAAGTTCGGCTTTGAAAAGGGCGATCTGTCTCTGGCTCGTGCAAAGACAAATACTCCGATGGGCGCCGGCGCGTATAAGTTCGTGAAATACGAGAACAAGATCGCTTATCTTGAGGCGAACGAGAATTACTTCATGGGCGAGCCAAAGATCAAGAACCTTCAGCTGAAGGCTACCAGCGAGGCTGATAAGACGCCGGGCGTGCTGCAGGGCGCGGCAGATATCGCGGATCCGTCCATGTCCAAGGCGACTCTGGAGCAGATCGCAGGCGAGAACTCTAACGGTGAGATCTCTGGTGACAAGCTGACCACGGTTCTGACAGACTACAACGGATACGGCTATATCGGCATCAATTCTAAGAATGTAAGTGTTGGCGGCGACGGCTCCTCAGAAGCTTCCAAGAATCTGAGAAAAGCAATCGCCACCGTGATCGCGGTATACCGTGATGTGACGATCGATTCTTACTACGGAGATGCAGCGGATGTGATCAACTATCCGATCTCCAATACCTCATGGGCTGCGCCGAAAAAGTCTGATGCAGACTATAAGGTTGCATTCTCTGTAGATGCAGAAGGCAACGATATCTATACAGCGGATATGTCTGAGGATGATAAGTATGCGGCAGCGCTGCAGGCAGCACTCGGCTTCTTTGAGGCAGCAGGCTATACCGTAGAAGACGGTAAAGTGACGGCGGCCCCGGAAGGTGCAAAGATGAGCTATGAGGTAATGATCCCGGGCGGCGGCACAGGCGATCATCCGTCTATCGGTATCCTGACGGCGGCAAGCAATGCGCTGGCAAGCATCGGCTTCGAGCTGAAGATCAACGATCTGGCTGATACAAGTAAGCTCTGGGATGCGCTTGATGCAGAGACCGCAGAGATCTGGTGCGCGGCATGGCAGGCAACCATCGATCCGGATATGTTCCAGGTTTATCACAGCGAGGGCGGAGATGCCAACAAATATGCAATCTACTCTGATGAGCTGGATCAGATGATCATGGATGCAAAGACCAATACAGATCAGACCTATCGTAAGGCAAAATACAAAGAGTGTCTGGACTATATTGTAGACTATGCAGTAGAAATTCCGGTTTACCAGAGACAGCAGGGCGTAATCTTCAGCACAGAGCGTGTCAACGTAGATACCATCGCTCCGGATCAGACCACCTATTACAACTGGATGGCAGAGATCGAGAAGCTGGAAATGAACTAAAAGAAAAAATCCTGATATGCGTTGGGGGCTTCGGCTCCCGATGCAAAAGGTATTTCGCAAGCAGAGGAATGTGTAGAGAGCGATCGTTATGCTCTGTTAGCGAAATACCTTTCGCAGCTATCGGGATACCAAGAAACGGGAGAGTTATCGAATGAAGAAATTTATTCTGAAGAGAATTTTGATTTCCGTTGTACTGTTGTTCTTTGTAACACTGATCATCTACGGAATCATGCGGTGTATGCCGACCTCATTTGTAGAGACAAAAGCGAGAGAGCTGGCGCAAAAGCCGGGAGCAAAATCTTACCAAGAATGGAAAGCTCAGCTGGATGCAGCATACGGTTTAAACCAAAGTGTGATCCAAGGGTATCTCACATGGGCGTCTAAGGCGGTAAGAGGGCAGTTTGGGGATTCATGGTATTGGAATCAGCCGGTACTGAAAAAGTTTGCCAGCGTGATCTGGTATTCGTTTGCACTGGGACTGGCCTCCTTTATCATTGAGATTTTCATTGCCATACCATCCGGAATTGCGGCAGCCAGAAGGCAGTATTCCATGACAGATTATGTAATCACCGTTCTGGCGCTGATCGGAATTTCCCTGCCGAGCTTTTTCTTTGCCACGATTCTTAAGTGGGGCTTTGCGATCAAGCTTGGCTGGCTGGATCTGTATGGCATCGTAGGACGTATGCATGAACAGCTCACGCCTATGGGGAAAATTCTGGATATGGCACAGCATATGATTTTGCCTGTGATCACGTTGTCCGTGGTCAGTATCGGTGCTCTGATGCGTTATACCCGCACCAATATGCTGGAGGTATTGAATTCCGATTATATTCGAACCGCAAGAGCAAAGGGACTGGATGAGAAGCGCGTGGTGAACCACCATGCGTTCCGTAATACGCTGATCCCCATCGTAACATTGCTTGGCGGATCGCTTCCGGGTCTGTTCAGCGGCGCGATGATCACAGAGACGCTGTTTCAGATTCCGGGCATTGGCTATACGTCCTATCAGTGTATTCTGCAGGGAGACATTCCGTTTGTCATGTTTTACATGCTGTTTCTTGCTATCCTGATCCTTCTTGGCAATCTTATCGCGGATGTATTGTATGCGGTAGTGGATCCGCGTGTGCGTGTAAATTAGAAAGGAGGGCATCATGGAAAACGAGAAGAAAAAGCAAAATAAAAATATGAAGCTGGATGACGCAGCGCGTGTTCAGGTGCTCTCGCCGGGAATGATGGTAGCCAAACGCTTTCTGCGTAATCGATTGGCGATCATTGGACTTGTAGTGATCGTCTGTATGTTTGTATTTTCTTTTTTGGGCGGCGCGCTGATCCCGTACAGTCAGAGCGAGGTGTTTTACCGCACGGAGTCTGTAAAAAAGGACTATGCCGGCGCTACAAAAATCAAGGACTATCTGGTGATGATGAAGGAGGGAGAGCAGCTCCCGAAGGACGGTTATTCCAAGTCTGTGCTGGCGATCACCACCGGAAAGTATAATTTCATGACTGCGGATAAGAAGATGATGTGTCTGCAGGATATGGGTGCTAATGTATATTTACTCTACAATGGCAAGAAGCCGATCGAACGCAATGAGATCGGTATGATCTGTCAGAATTCCTTTACGCCGTATGCGCCGGATATGGAATTATCCTATGAGTTCTGCAGAAATATCATGACGGCCATCTGTGAAGGAAAATCTGTCACAGAGGATGGCAGCTATACCATAGAACAGGTGTCGGACTCCGCAAGCATGGTGAAGGACAAGGACGGCGTCAACTATGCGTATGTTTCGGATATGAATATCAATGCGGTTGCCAGCGGGGAATTTCTCTCACCGGAGTACAAGGAAGCAGTAGTGAATGCCATAGAATCCGGCGCCACAGATTTTACTTATGTCAATGCAGACGGAACCGAGGAAGAGTACATGATCAGCTCCAAGGGCGGTCAGTATGAAATTAAGCGTTATCAGGATTCACAGGTCATTGACACTTATGCTGCTCCGTCCTCCAGACATCTGGTCGGAACGGATGCCAATGGTATGGATCTTCTGGCGAGACTGATGTATGGAGGTAGAATCTCTCTGCTGATCGGATTTGTGGTAGTATTTCTGGAAGTCCTCATCGGTGTGATCATCGGCGGTATCTCCGGATTCTTCGGAGGCTGGGTAGACAATCTGCTGATGCGTCTCGTAGATGTGATCTATTGCATTCCGTCTATCCCGCTGTACATGATTCTTGGTTCGATCATGGACTATATGCAGGTATCTGCCACAGTACGTATCTACATGCTCTGTGTTATTATGGGTATCATCGGCTGGGTCTCCATCGCGCGTATTGTCCGCGGACAGATTTTATCCTTGCGTGAACAGGAGTTTATGATTGCGGCAGAGGCTACCGGCATCAGTATCCGCAGAAGGATCTTTAAGCATCTGATTCCGAATGTCATTCCGCAGCTGATCGTATTTGCAACCATGGGACTGGGAGATGTTATTCTGGCGGAAGCAAGCCTGAGCTTCCTCGGACTTGGTATCAAATATCCGGCAGCCTCATGGGGCAGCATCATCAATGCAGTAAACGATTCGTACGTCATGACGAATTATCTGTTTGTATGGATTCCGGCAGGCTTTCTGATCCTGTTGACGGTATTGGCATTCAACTTTGTCGGTGACGGACTCAGAGATGCATTTGATCCGAAAATGAAACGGTAGGTGGCGCAGATGAGTTTATTTAATAAGAACAGTAAAAAAGCTTCCGGATATATCTCAGCGAAGGAATCCCGCAAAATTGCGCGCGAGAATCGCAGGATTACCGGAGAGATCGAAAAGAAAAGAAACCGTAAGCACATTCCGGAGGAGGAATACATCACAAGGATGAAGGATCCCGCAAACTGCGTGGAGTTTGACAATGTGCATACTTATTTTTACACAGATATCGGAGTGGTAAAGGCTGTGGACGGTGTCACCTTTGAGGTACCGCAGGGCAGAACGGTCGGTATCGTAGGAGAGTCGGGATGCGGAAAGTCGGTTACCAGCCTGTCGCTGATGCAGCTTGTTCAGCGTCCGACAGGGCAGACCGTGGAAGGCGAGATCCGTTTTAACAACGGAGAGAAGGTATTTAATATCGTAAATACGCCGCTTTCCGAAATGCAGAAGCTCCGAGGTAATCAGATGTCTATGATCTTTCAGGAGCCTATGACCTCCCTGAATCCGGTATTCCGTATTGGAGATCAGATCGATGAGGTCATCTCTTTGCATAATCCTCAGATGGACAAAGAGGCGGTAAAGGCCAGAACCATGGAGATGCTAGAGATGATCGGGATTGCCAATAAAGAGGGAGTCTATCGTATGTATCCTCATGAGCTGTCCGGCGGTATGCGCCAGCGTATTATGATTGCCATGGCGCTTGCCTGTGATCCGAAGCTGATCATTGCGGACGAGCCGACTACCGCGCTGGACGTAACGATTCAGGCACAGATTCTGGATCTGCTGCGGAACCTGAAGAACCGTATCAACAGCTCCATTATGCTGATCACGCATGATCTGGGGGTCGTAGCGGAGATGGCAGATTATGTCGTGGTCATGTATGCGGGACGTGTGATTGAGAAAGGAACTGCACAGGAAATATTTAAGGATCCGAGACATCCATATACCATCGGTTTGATGAAATCCAAACCTGTGGTTGGTAAGCACGTGGACAAGCTGTACAGCATCCCGGGCAGTGTGCCAAACCCGATCAATATGCCGGATTACTGCTATTTCAGAGATCGATGCGAAATGTGCATCGGCAAATGCGATGGTGCTTATCCGCAAACCTATAAAGTATCGCCGACCCATGAGGTCAGTTGTTATCTTTGTGAGGAAGGAGACGTGAAGCAGTGAGTACAGGTTATAACAAGAAAGAGCAGAATGCGCATGACGCAGAGATCATTCTCGAGGTTTCACATCTGAAAAAATACTTTCCGATCAAGGGAGGATTCTTTGGAGGTGTTACCGGCAATGTAAAGGCAGTGGATGATGTCAGCTTCAAAATCAGACGGGGTACCACGATGGGGTTGGTAGGAGAATCCGGCTGTGGAAAATCTACCACAGGAAGAACGATCCTGCGCCTGATCGAAAAGACGGACGGTGAGATTCTCTTTCATGGAGAAGATGTCAATGCATGGGATAAAAAGAAGCTTCGTTCCATGCGCACCAAAATGCAGATCATTTTTCAGGATCCCTATTCCTCTCTGTCACCGAGACTTCCGATCGGGGAGATCATCGGAGAAGCTGTCCGTGAACATGGGCTGATTCCAAAGCAGGAGCTGGATGATTACGTAACGAAGGTCATGCTTGACTGTGGACTGCAGGTGTACCATAAGGATCGTTATCCACACGAGTTCTCCGGCGGACAGCGTCAGAGAATCTGCATTGCACGCGCGCTTGCCCTGAATCCGGAGTTCATCGTCTGTGATGAGCCGGTATCGGCTTTGGACGTCTCTATTCAGGCACAGATCATCAATCTTCTTCGTGAACTGCAGGAAGAGAGAAACCTGACCTACCTGTTTATTTCCCATGATCTTTCCGTGGTAGAGCATATTTCGGATTCCGTGGGCGTTATGTATTTGGGAGGTCTGGTAGAGACCGGAGAGACAGAAGATATCTTTGCCAATCCGCTGCATCCATACACGAAAGCACTGTTCTCCGCAATCCCCATGCCGGATCCGGAGATCAAAAAGGAACGCATTCTGCTGGAAGGGGATATCCCGTCACCGGCGAATCCGCCGGCAGGCTGTAAGTTCCATACACGCTGCAAAGAGTGTATGGGGATATGCAAGACCGAGGATCCGAAGCCAAAAGATATGGGCAACGGACATATTGTAAAATGTCATTTGTATGATTAAGGGAGGCAGTCGTTAGAATTATGGAGGATCAGTTTATCCGAAAAATAACGAACCCAATTTCTTTTGAAGAAGCAGAAGCGATTCGGTCACTTCTGCTTCTTGCGCATATAGAGGTATATGGAACGAGCAGTGAGGAGGCAGACGGCTATTGTTATCTGGGAGAAAAGGAAACCTCCGGTGACGGCTGCCTTTATGTACCGGAGGCAGACTATGAATACGCCGTAGAGCTTCTGACAGAAAAAGGGTATGCAGACAGCATTTGCCGGGATGAGATCCGACACACACAGACAGATTCTGTGGAGAAGATTACACAGGAATATCTCAGAAAAAGAAAGCTTCACGCGATTGAGTGGGGAGTGATCATACTGGCGGTGTTGGTGTACAGCTTTATCAGACATTAAAAGAATGTCAGATCAAAATGTAGTTGAAGAAAATGGAGTGAATTGGTACACTTGAATACGTAAAGTGCATCAAATGATGATCGGATATACGGATGGATCATTTCAGAGGAAGGAAAATCATATTGGAAACGATTGTTCAGAGCAGTCATAAAGCTTACTTTCATCTTCCGGGACTGTTTGAGTTTTATGAGTTTTATAAGGTATTTTTAGCGCTTTTCAGAGAACATCGGGAGTATTTTTATGACTGGTGTGAGATAGGCTCCATTTACGGCGCGCCGGCTGACTGTATATGGGGCGGAGGGCGTGTGGGATTCGGAGAAGATGATGCGCGAAAAGTAGCGTCCCTCATGAAGGAATATGAGATTTCGGCGCGTTTAACGTTCAGCAATTCCTTGCTGAGGGAGGAGCATCTTCAAGATAGAAGATGCAATGACCTGTGTGAGCTGTTTCATACAGAGACAAAGGTGAAAAACGGAGTGATCCTATATTCCGATCTGCTGTTGGACTATTTGAAGGAGCGATATCGTAAGCTGTATTTTGTTTCCTCTACCACAAAAGTGATTACGGATTTCCGGAAGTTCAGAGAAGAAATAAAAAGAGAAGAATTCACATATGTTGTACCGGACTTCAGGCTGAATAAGAAGCTTAAAGAATTAGACAGCCTCTTGGCAGTGGAGAAGCACAAGGTTGAATTTTTATGTAATGAATGCTGCTATTTTGGATGTACAGACAGGAAGGACTGCTATGAGAATGTCAGCCGTAAGAGTCTCGGAGAAGAATGTCAGGATCATATCTGTACAGCACCCGATTCGCAATATGGGTATCGATTCTCAAGGGCGATGACCAATCCGGGATTCATCGGGATAGAAGATATCAGAAATAGCTATCTTCCTATGGGATTTTCTAATTTTAAAATAGAAGGGCGAGGACTTGGCAGCGCACTGTTACTTGAATTTTTGCTATACTATATGACGAAACCGGAACAGCAGCTGAAGGTCAGAGAAGAAATATATTTGGACAGCATGTTGGATTTGTTTTGAGCATTCTGCCGGATAGGAGGATTTGAAGGGAGAGAATATTTTTATGCAACAGAAGACTGCAATAATTGCGTCCTTTATCATGGTATCAAAAGTAAATATGATAAACAACTAAGGGAGGACATCACAGATGATTTACAGACAGAACAAAAAAGGAGATCAGATTTCCCAGCTTGGATATGGCTGCATGCGTTTTACAAAGAAAGGAAGGGCAATTGATTTTGACAAAGCAGAGAAAGAGCTGCTTCGCGCCATAGAGCTCGGTGTGAATTATCTGGATACTGCTTATATTTATCCGGGCAGCGAGGAATGTCTGGGTAAGATTTTGAAAAAGAATCATTTGAGGGAGAAGGTAAATATCGCAACAAAGCTGCCGCAGTATTTGATGAAGTCGAATGCTCAGATTGAGAAGACATTTCAGGAGGAGCTGTCCCGATTACAGACCGATTATATTGACTATTATCTGATGCACATGTTTACAGATTATGCAGAATGGGAGCATTTAAAGACGCTCGGAATCGAGGAGTGGATCGAGACTCAGAAAAAGAGCGGACGAGTGAAAAATATCGGCTTTTCTTATCACGGAGATACTGATATGTTCATGAAGCTGTTAGATGCCTACGACTGGGATTTCTGTCAGATTCAGTATAATTATCTGGATGAACACAGTCAGGCGGGCAGAAGAGGTCTGGAGGCTGCCTATGCAAAGAGAATCCCGGTCATCATCATGGAGCCTCTGCGCGGTGGAAAGCTGGTGAACCTTCCGGAGAAAGCGAAGAAGCTGTTGAAGGAGCACGATAAGCATTATACGCCGGCAGAGCTTGGCCTTCGCTGGCTGTGGGATCAGCCGGGGGTGACCTGTGTGCTGTCCGGTATGAATTCATTGGAGATGGTGGAAGAGAATATCCGGATCGCCGGATCGGCAAAGGTCGGAGATTTTACAGAGGATGACAGGATGCTGGTCGATCAGATAAAGAGTATTTTCCGGGAGAAGGAGAAGGTAGGGTGTACGGCCTGCAAGTATTGCATGCCATGTCCGAAGGGCGTGGATATTCCGGGGAACTTTTATTATTACAATCTGATGTATATGGAGAACAAATGGTCCGGACGCACCAATTTTGCACAGGTCATGGGAATTCGTGTGAATCCGGGATTTGCTTCACAGTGTGTGGGCTGCGGTAAATGCGAAAAGCACTGTCCGCAGCACCTGCCTATCCGTGAGAAGCTAAAGGAAGCGGACAGACATCTGCGACCGCTCCCGTTTAAAATTGGAATTGATATTGCAAGAAAGTTTATGATCAAAAAGAAAAAAGATCAGTCTTAGAAAATGCAGGTGATGATCTAAAAGTTCAGGCATACAAGCGCCGTCAGTATGACCATTAGGCCAAGCATCTGTCGTTTGCTGAGCTTTTCCTTGAAAAACAGTACGCCGGCTATGGTAGTGCAGGCAATCGTCGCAACGCTGTAAGTGGAATAGGCGATGGTTGCCAGCACATAATGAACGGCTCTGAGCAGGAAGATGGCAGAAAAGTAATTTGGAATTCCTATGACAATTCCGCATAGGATATCGTTCTTTGTAATCTTTTCTTTTTTATATCCTGCGAGCGCGATACAGAGGATCATCGCGACCAGAAAGGTATAAAAAATAAACTGCTCCTTGCGCATCGGATCTCCATACTGTTCGTATACCTTGGCCATAATATCGGTCATTCCTCCTACGATCAGAAGAATGATCAATGCTTTTTTCAAATGGAACCGCTGTGTTCCTTTTTCGTAATTGATGAACACAATGGCAAAGATGGATAATCCCACACCGAGGATCTGCAGGGCGGTCGGCTGCTCCTTAAATAAAAAGATAGAGGCAAGGGTGGGAACCAGAACCCCGAGCTTCATGAATGTGGCGGAGAGCACCACACCGTTTTTCTGAATATTGTACTGATACAGGATGAAGCCTGTCAGATACAGGATCCCTTGGATGATTCCAAGACCGATACTGCTTTTCTCTATGCGAAAGTTGGCAGCTCCGGTATTCAGCGCGGCAAATACCGTACAGAATATGTAGTTGACAGCCAGCATACTCAGGTTATTGTGACAGAATTTTTTGCCGATACGCATGGTGATGGCCACCAGCGCGCTGCTTAAAACAGCTAATACTAAGTAAATCATTTTGTTTCGACTCCTTTAAGTTACATTTTTGAAAGCAAACTTAATCAGTATAGCATATTTTCAGCTCAGTGGGTCGAACAAAATAAAATACATCTCAAAAAAGAAACATGGGAATACAAATCTGGTTTGCATCCCCATATACGTTCGCTATTCTCTTGTGCCGCCGCAGTAGGTATAGAAAGACAGCATATACAGGCCGCAGATTCCTACAAGGGCGTATACGATTCTGGAGAGAAGACTCATGGTGCCGAACAGAAATGCCACCAGATCAAATTCGAAGAATCCGATCAATCCCCAGTTGATCGCACCGATAAGAACGATCGTAAGCGCTGCACAGTCTAAAAATTTATTCTTCATAGATAGATATCTCCTTTCGAAAAGTCATGAATAGTATATGCTGTAAGCAGACATATTATTCATCGCAAAGCTCGCAGAGGAGTTTAAAGAAGCTGGTAATATACTTTACAAATAACGGTAAATAAGGTAAGATTACTGCAAATGCATAATTATACAAAAGAAAAAAGGACAGGAGGCATTTATGAATAACAGGTTTGATATTAAAAAAGTGGTTGCAACCGGTATTGGAGCCGCACTTTTCGTGGTTCTCACACAGGTTCAGATTCCGACCGGAATCCCGAACACATCCTTACAGCCGAGAATGGCAGTTCTTGCATTTCTTTCTGCAGTCTTTGGACCGTGGGTAGGAGCTCTGGTAGGATTTATCGGCCATGCACTGGGTGATGCGTTATTTTACGGTTCTGTATGGTGGAGCTGGGTATTCCCGGAGGCTGTATTTGGAATCGGCGTTGGTCTGTTTGCAAAGAAATATGCAGTAAAAGAGGGCGGATTCGATGTGAAGAATATTATACTCTTTAATGTTGTACAGATCATAGCAAATGCGATCGCATGGATCGGGGTAGCGCCGATTCTGGATATTCTGGTATATGCAGAGCCGGCGAACAAGGTATTTATTCAGGGAGCCTTCGCATTTGTAGGGGATGTTCTGATCGTGGGTATTCTCGGATCTATTCTTCTTGCCGTATATTCCAAAGTATCCGGCAGATCCTCCAGCTTAAAGATGGAGGATTGAGTATAAGGAGTGGGAGACATCGCCTGTTTGTTATACGCATGATAAAAATATTTGATCTTAGACAGGTGGGAGCTTTTGTTCCCACCTGTTTTATGCTATGATAGGGAAGATATTACGGAAAAAGAGGAGTAGTGATGAAACAAGCTCACAGAAATACCATCATCAAGTTTGAAAATTTTTCATTTAAATATCGGGCGCAGACCAAGCCCACACTCCGGGACATCAATCTGGAGATTCATGAGGGAGAAAAAATACTCATAGCTGGTCCCTCCGGCTGCGGCAAATCGACCATCGCACATTGCATCAACGGCCTGATCACGGCACGCTATCCCGGTGAGATCAGTGGAAGGCTGACGGTCGGAGGCGTTGTTCCGAAGGAGGAAGGGGTATTCGGCATGTCACGGAAGGTCGGAACGGTGCTGCAGGATACCGACGGACAGTTTATCGGTCTTACGGTGGCGGAGGATCTGGCCTTTGCTTTGGAGAACGACAGAGTACCGCAGGAGGAGATGAGACAGAAGGTAAAAGAGGTGGCAGAGCTGGTGGATATGACGGAATATCTGCAGCATTCTCCGACGGCGCTCTCGGGAGGACAGAAGCAGAGAGTTTCGATCGGAGGGGTACTGACGGACGAGGTTCCCATTCTGGTGTTTGATGAACCGCTTGCCAATCTGGATCCTGCTACAGGCAGATACACGATGGAATTGATCGATGAGATCTGCAAGAAAAGAGATATTACGGTGGTGATCATTGAACACAGATTAGAGGATGTACTTCACAGAGATGTAGACCGGATCGTGGTTATGTCGGAGGGCAGGATCGTGGCGGATATGTCTCCGGAGGAACTGCTTTCTACAGAAATTCTGAATTCTGTAGGAGTCCGGGAGCCTCTGTATGTTTCTGCACTGAAGCATGCGGGAGCCAATATCACGCCGGACTGTCTGCCGCAGCATATCCAGACCATGAATGTAGAACCATTCCGGGAGCAGTTGCATCATTGGTATCATTCGACCGCAGTGGAAGCAAGGGCGATTTCTCCAAAACCATTGCTGGAGGTGAAGAATCTTTCTTTTGCATATGATGAGGAAGAACCGGTACTGCAGGATGTTTCCTTTACCATTCATGAGGGAGAAATGATCAGTCTGGTAGGAAGGAATGGAGCGGGAAAATCTACGTTAGCTTCCCTGATCTGCGGTTTTCATAAACCGGTCTTGGGGGAGATCTGTCTGGAGGGAGAGGATATGACGCCGCTCTCGATTAAAGAACGCGGGGATAAGATCGGTCTTGTTATGCAGAGCCCGAATCAGATGATCAGTAAGCCTATGGTTTTTGAAGAAACCGCGCTGGGGTTGAAGGTAAGAGGTGTCGCACCGGAGGAGATAGAAGAGAGAGTCAACGACACCTTAAAAATCTGCGGTCTCTATCCTATGCGTAATTGGCCGATCAGTGCGCTGAGCTTTGGCCAGAAAAAGAGAGTATCCATTGCCTCTATTTTGGTAATGAAACCGAAAGTACTGATTTTGGATGAACCGACTGCAGGGCAGGATTATCGCCATTATACAGAGATCATGGAGTTTTTGAAGCGATTGAATCAGGAATTGGGGCTGACGATCCTTATGATCACGCATGATATGCACCTTATGCTGGAATACACGGATCGCGCGATGGTACTTGCAGATGGAAAGCTGCTGGCAGATGATCTCCCATCGAAGATCCTCACAGATGAGGAGCTCGCGAAAAAAGCGTATCTGAAAAAGACATCCCTTTACGACTTGGCGAAAAAAGCAGGGATCTCCGATTATTCTGATTTTTGTCAATGCTTTATGCAATATGAACGGAATCAGATCAGGCAGAAGAAAGGAGATGTTTGATATGAGCACCTTAATGTCTTATACGAGAAAAGATACGCCGGTACACAGGCTCAGCGGGTTTACCAAGCTGGTATTTTTCCTTCTCTGGTGCATTACCAGTGCGCTGACCTATGATACAAGGGTGTTGGGGGTGATGCTTGCGATCAGCATAATTCTGTTTCGAATTTCGAAAATACAGTGGCAGCAGATCGGAGTTGTGGTGAAGGTGATTGCGTTTTTCATGATTTTAAATGTTCTAGCGATTTTTCTGCTTTCACCTTATCAGGGCTGTACGATCTATCAGTCAAGAACTGTTTTGTTTTCCGGGATTCCCGGACATGACGTGACGGCGGAAGAACTGTTTTATTTCCTAAATATGCTGATGAAGTATTTTATTATGGCTCCTGCGATCTTTATATTTCTTGTGACGACGGATCCGAGTGAGTTTGCCGCTTCCTTGAACATGGCGGGGGTTCCTTACACGGTGGGATATGCAATCTCTATTGCGATTCGCTATATTCCGGATATTCAGGATGATTATCATAAGATCAAAAATGCGCAGGAGGCCAGAGGCATTGAGATGAGTGGAAAAGCAAGACTGCTTCAGAGGATCACCAGAATCGCAAGTATACTTTTTCCTCTGCTGTTCTCTATGATGGAGCGTATCGATGTGGTCAGCAATGCCATGGAGCTGCGTGGCTTCGGGAAACACAAAAAACGTACATGGTACATGGCAAAAAAACTGACCGGGGCAGATGTGACCGTGCTTTTGAGTACGCTGATCTTCTGCATTCTGGCTCTGTTCATAACTTTTTATGATGGTAACAGATTTTATAATCCGTTTATTGGCTAAGAGCTACAGCGATCCTTTTTATATTCTTTGGTAAAGCCCATGACACATTCCCGCAGCATACGGACATGTTCGGTCAGGGGCTTTTTCTTATGGACACCGATACCAAGCTCACGCTGTGCAGCGGGCATCACCGGAATACAGAGCACATCGTCTGTATTTCCACGGATCATCAGCTCGGACATCATGGAGACGCCAAGACCGCGGCTCACCATGCGGATCACAGTTTCATCATCTACACGGCAGAGGGTAGAGCGGGGGAAAATGCCGAGAGGCTCAAGAATAGCATTCACGTCCTGATCAAATTTTCCATAGGGCATCAGGAAGACCTTACCGTCAAATTCCCGAAGGGGAAAGCATTTTCGCCCATTGATGGGGTAATCCTTCGGCAGAATGGCATACATCTGCTCATAGTAGAGGGGAGTCCAGTCACAGAAGCTCGCAACATGACGGCTGGCGAAGATGACGTCGGTCTGCCCGTTCTTGAGCAGCTCAAACGGTTCGCCGGCGTGATCTACCATGCGCAGATCGATATCGACTCCCGGGCAGATCCGGCGAAAGCGATAGAGAATCTCCGGCATCCAATGCATAGTGATGCTTGCATATGCGGCCACACGGATGACCTCATGGTGCTCTTCTGTGATGTCACGAATGCGGTTTTTCAGGTTAGCATTGGCCTGCAGAAATTCCCGGATGGCTGGCATGAGCTTTTCGCCCTGCGGACTGAGCTGGATACCGGAGTGATTGCGCTGTAGAAGTGGGAAGCCGATTTCTTTTTCCAGAGCATCCATCATATGTGTCAGACCGGACTGGGTATAACCTACCACCTCGGAAGCCTTACTGAAACTGCCAAGATCGGCGGCCGTCATGAATATTTCTAATTTTTTACTGTCCATTTTATAAATTACTCCATTCAATATATATGACATTTCTTCATACCCATATTATAAACAAGCGTTTTGCAACATGCAAGCAGAATGCTAAAATGATATAAAAAGGGGAAGGAACTATTGAATTATGAGACAATTAAAAAGTAATCAGCGGATTCTAGTGGCATTTACACTGTTCGGAATGTTTTTCGGAGCAGGCAATCTGATTTTTCCGGTTCATTTAGGACAGCTTGCGGGCAGAAATGCAATGCCTGCAATGGCAGGCTTTATTATTACGGCGGTAGGTATTCCGATCCTTGCAGTGGCCGCTATCGGTATGACACATTCTGATGGCTTGCATACGCTGTCCAACAGGGTAGGGAAGCGATACGGCTATGTATTCACCTGTCTGCTGTATCTGACCATCGGACCGTTTTTCGCAATTCCCAGATGTGCGGCGACCTCCTTTACGGTAGGTGTGC
>JAUNCG010000029.1:0-5235 GCA_030526715.1 Eubacteriales bacterium | reverse complement strand
AATCCGCTGCTGGTGGGTTGCGTGGAAGGCTACGGTACCATGGATGCCATTGCGGGACTCGCTTTCGGCATTGTGATCATTAATATTATCCGTTCCATGGGGGTGACGAAGGATCATGACGTGGCAAGAGAAGTACTATTTTCCGGCATTCTGACAGGAATCCTGATGGCAGCGATTTATGCGGCGACCATCATTATGGGAGTGCAGTCCCGGGGATTATTTGAGGTTTCCGAAAACGGTGGTATTGCGCTGGCACAGATTGCAGATCATTATCTCGGTTTTGCAGGAAGCATTATTCTTGCGATTACTATTATTTTTGCCTGCCTGAAGACCTCTATTGGGCTGGTGACAAGCTGCTCGGAGGCATTTTCAAGAATGTTCCCGACGCTGTTTAGTTATAGAATCTGGGCGATCATTTTTTCGGTATTTTCTTTTGTGGTATCGAATGTGGGACTTTCCAAGATCATCGAATATGCAGTGCCGTTGCTTATGTTCCTGTATCCGCTTACCATTACACTGACGCTGCTGGCGCTTTTTGAAAAGCTGTTTGGTGCATCGCAGGCGGTCTATGTGTCTGTGACCGCTTTTACCGGTATTGCGGCATTGTTTGACCTTTGCAATGCGCTTCCGGAATTCCTGCAAAAAACACTGCATACAGAGGTGCTGATCGGCTTTGCAAAACACTATCTGCCTATGTACGGGCAAGGACTGGGGTGTGCGCTTCCGGCGTTACTTGGACTGGTTCTTGGACTTGCGATTTATTTCGGAAAAAGAAATACACAGAGAAAATGAGTACAGATATAAAGAGAGAAGAAGGGGATCTGAGAAAAAGGCGTTATTATTTTTAGGGGACAGTATCACAGATGCAGATCACCTGTGGAGCGACGATTCGGACGGATTAGGTACAGGATTTGTAAAATTGATTGGCAGGAGATACTTCGTATTCCAAGATGGCAATGGTCGTGTAGGCAGATTGATCATGTTTAATTGCATCGAAGTTCCGCTGGAGCTTTCTGAGGATGAGTTTTGGGATGATTTTATTGGATTTATTGAGTCCAAAGGGTGGTGTTTTGGCGGTGGCATATCAGAGATTCAAGACGGATTTTATATTATGCCGGATGGCAGTAAAGGTAAGTCTGTAATGGATGATTAGGTAAGCCGTAAGTTCATTCGGTATTTGTGAAAGGAGATGATCCATGTGCGATTTCATGTCAAAGAATCGAAATTAAAACTAAATGAAAGAATCATCGACTATATCTTCTTTGGAAATGGCAAAAAACCTTTGATTATGATACAGGGGCTGAATATTCGTGGAATCAAAGGCTCCGGTGTCATGCTCAGTCTCATGTATCGAATGTTTACCAAGGATTATACCGTATATGTATTTGAACGCAGACCAGATGTGACGGATGGAATCACGGTTAGGGATATGGCAGCGGATATTGCTGCAGCCATGGACGAACTGGGAATTCAGAGCGCCGCCGTATTGGGCGTTTCGCAAGGTGGCATGATTGCGCAGTATCTTGCAATCGATCGCCCTGATTTAGTCAATAAACTTGTGCTCGCAGTTACGCTTTCTAAAAACAATGACGCGGTGGAGGCAGTGATTGCAAACTGGATCAGTCTGGTCAGACAGGGAAAAATGAGAGCACTTTTGTGTGATATGGCCGCGAAAATGTATTCAGAGGAATATCTAACGCGATATAAGCCGTTTATGCCTCTACTGACACTATTTCAAAAGCCGAAGACACCAGAACGCTTTATTCGATTGGCAGAGGCATGTCTGACCTGTAATACGTATGCTGAATTGGAGAAAATCAAGTGTCCTGTTTTTGTGATCGGAGGAAAACAGGATCAGGTTGTTGGCGGAAAAGCATCCGAAGAGATTGCTGAAAAGCTGAATTGCGAAATGTATCTGTATGAGAATTTAGGACATGGGGCATATGAAGAGGCAAGGGATTTTAACAAACGTGTGTATAATTTTCTGAGACAATAAAAGTTCAGTAGAGGGTATGTTCAAGATAGGATAACTTCAAATACATGTCCTGATCTTCTTTGTGACGAGGATATCAGCACACAGTATTATTACAGATTTTATTAGAGGTATGAAAATGATTCGACTGCAATCCCCCAATTTTGACTACGAAAATACTACGAATGACCGAATACAAAGTAGTACTGTAGAAGTATATTTTTTAACGGTAGTAGCAATCGTTAAAATATAAGGGTATTTCCTTAATAAAAAATAACGAGATTTAAGGGGAACAGTATCAGATAAAGTTAAGCATCTCCTATTCGGAGGTGCTTTTCTTTTGAGATTTTTTGAAAGGATAGTGATTAGATATGGGAATCTTAAGCGGAATCTTCCGGAGCAGAGATGCTCCCACAAACAGAACAGCAGGCAGTGCCTACAGCTTCTTCCTGGGACAGAGCAGTTCCGGCAAGCGAGTGAATGAGCGGACAGCGATGTAGATGACGGCAGTGTATTCCTGCGTCCGTATTCCGTCGGAAGCCATCACAAGTCTTTCGGTACATGTGTACCGTTATAACGAAAACGGCGGGAAGGAAAAGGCTCTGGATCATCTGCTGTATTATCTGCTCCATGATGAGCCGAATTCGGAGATGACATCCTTTGCCTTCCGGGAAACGCTGATGGCACATCTGGCACTGTTCGGGAACGCCTATGCCCAGATCATCCGAAACGGCAAAGGCGAGGTGGTAGCTCTCTACCGGGATAAGAACGGCATGCCGGAGGTAGCCATGCACTGGCAGCACCGCTTCAATCACGCAGTGAAACGCTACAACGATATTTTCAAGCTGCAGATGCCGAACATTACGCCGCACATCTGCCGCCACACCTACTGCAGCAATCAGGCAAGAGCCGGGATGAATCCGAAGCCCCTGCAGTATCTGATGGGGCATTCGGACATCGGCGTTACCATGAATACCTACACCCACCTTGGCATGGACGATGCGAAGAGCGAGATGATCCGTCTGGAGGAGCTGGAGCAGGCTCGGAAGGAAATCGAGAAGACCTGCGGGAAGAGCGCACTGAAGAAGAGCAAGTTCAAGATTGGATAACTTCATATGAGAATACGACGATGAGGGCATTCGGCTGCGGCTGGGTGCCCTTTTTCTAGTGGAAAATATTCAGAAAATATGATATAGTGAATCCAAATATATTAGAGCAACTTAACAGACAGGAGGTGTGGGAGGAGTCCTGCGTCTCCTGTTTTTTGCATAGAATACACGTCGAGATCTTCTTTGTGACGTGATTATAAGCCCACAGTATTATTGCAGATTTTATTGAAAGGTATGAAAATGATTCGACTAAAGGAAGTCAAACAGGAAGAGAGAAATCTTCTTTGGAACATTCATCAGAAATATTTATACGAAATGACAAGCTATTATCCGGATAAGATGGATACGAATGGGAATTATCATTATGGATATTTCGATGCTTATTTTACGGAACGAGAACGAAAAGCGCTATTTATTTTCAATGATGATCTTCTTATTGGTTTTGCGATGCTTAATCCGTATTCTTATCTCAATCACAAGCCTGATCTTGTAATAGCAGAATTTACAATTTTTCCATCTTATCGTGGCAGACATTATGCTGAGGATGCGGCATGGCTCATATTGGATGCATTTCCGGGTAGATGGGAGATTAAGTTCCATGAGAACAATATAGGTGCAAAGAAATTATGGGAAATGGTGACAAGAAGATATAATCCAACGGTGTACCGTTTGAGTGATTACGAGACTGTGCTGGAATTCTCGAATCAACCGGGCTGTCTGTATGAAGAAAATCGATAACTCGGAAGTTGCTTGAGAGGAGACATGGTATGAAATACGAAAAACTTATTAAACTAAAAAATGGAAAAATGTGCAACATCAAGAATCCTGAGATTTGCGATGCGTCGGAAATGATTCGTAATTACAATTTAACTCACGAAGAGACAGATTGCCTTGCATGCTATGTAGATGAAAAGAATGTATCTGTAGAAGACGAGGTGGCTTTTATAGAAGCTCAAAATAGTAGTGAGTGCAATATTCAGTTGTGTGCATATATAGACCAACGTATCGTAGGGATGGCAGGTGTTAGTCAAATAAAGAACAGTATAAAGATGGGACATAGAGCTTCCTATGGTATAGGGATTGAAAAAGAGTATTGGGGGCTTGGAATAGGAAAATCTCTGACAATAGCATGCATTGAATGCGCAAAGAAGGCAGGATTTTTACAATTGGAATTAGAAGTTGTTGCTGATAACAAAACTGCAATAAGTCTATATAAAGATATGGGTTTTGAAGAAATGGGAAGAAATCCAATGGGATTCAGAACCAAAGATGGTGCTTGGCAGGAACTAATTTCAATGAGACTAGCACTTTAAAATTCCAGTTTTCCGTGGTATGAGTTCATAAAGTGAGATTAAATATTTGACGTGGAGGTCATGAACGTGAAGTATAAATATACAGTTCTATTTGGTATCTTATTCGGAGTTGTTATGAATGTTTTGTGGGGAAGGGTTTTCTCAAATATTTTAGGAACACCCGGCTATGGAGTAGGAATTGCATTTGCTGTAGCATTCGCATGCAGTGGTTGTCTTTTGGGATATGCTATCGATAAGAAAAAGAATGACAAGGATGAATGACCATCCCGCGTAATAGAGCATTTTACGTCAAATCGCTTCATTTGAGGAAATGAACACCCCTCCGGCTATCGTTGAAACGTAAGCCAAATCGGGGCAAATCGTGCCCGAGACCAAAATAGATGAACACCCCTGCGATCTACGTTTCGACTACGATTGAAAGTTACACTTTGCCCCAGTTTGCCGTATTTTGCGGAATCCGCGACATTTGTGTACAGAAATCGTACCATTAGAGGTCAGCGCAGGTATCGCAAAAAGCCTCAAAATACAGCAAAATGCGTCAGTTTGAAAGAAGAAAATGATTGACTAAAGTACTTTTCGTGTGCCACGGCACTCCAGTTTTACTACCATGCAGACCTTTGTGAACAGGGGCGGGCTGGAGCGATATTTATCGGAAGCCCTTGAAATTACTACGTTTTCTACTACTAAGGCACATGCCTATAATGCCGTGATTTGCAAAGATTTGCGGGATATTCCTTAGTAGTAATGGACTACTTAGGGGTCTGAAATAGATCTCTGGATTAGTTGTGTCATAAAAATTTTACAATTTCTTTATTGTCAAATTGGGATCCATGGCATATAA
>JAUNCG010000088.1 GCA_030526715.1 Eubacteriales bacterium | reverse complement strand
GTCTGTGGTATTCGGTCAGGATCAGACATATTATGAAGCATTGTTCGGAAAAGCTCTGGGAGAATTATCGGCAGAGGAGACGCAGAGGCGTTATGTGACATCGTTTATCCTCTGGACGAATTATGATATTGAGGAAGCGTATGTGGAGCGCATCAGCGCCAACTATCTGCTGGCCTTTGTGATGGAGCGTCTTGGAATCCAAACAAGCGCATATCAGAAATACCTGATGGAGTTGTATGAGAAGGTACCGGCTATGAATCTGTATGGTTATTATGATACGCAGGGACGGTTCTATACATGGGATCAGGTCGGGGAAGTGACGTCTGTGCTGAACGAATATCGCATATTGCAGTACAACAATCTATTTGATAAGAAACATCAGCTGAAAGGATTTTTTGAGTAGGGGATTATGGAAGAGTTATATCAGAAGCTAAAGGATTACTGTACAGGCGACGCTTATCCGTTTCATATGCCGGGACATAAGAGGCGAATGGGTGTACTGGGAGATCCGTTTGCCATAGATATTACGGAGATTGACGGGTTCGACAATCTGCATCATGCAGAAGGGCTTCTGCGGGAAGCGCAGAACCGCGCGGCGAAGTTGTACGGTGCGGATGAGACCTATTATCTGGTTAACGGGAGTACCTGTGGGATTCTGGCTGCCGTTTTTGCCTGTACAACGCAAGGGGGCAAGATACTGATGGCGCGCAATTGCCATAAGGCGGCATATCATGCCGCGGAGCTGCGGGGACTGCGGACAGCATATCTGTATCCGGATATCATACCGTGCGGCACGGCTGCGGGGATTTTGGAGATACCGCAGAGGATCGAGAAGTGTTATGACACGGGCAGGGCGGTGTTAAACAGCGCGATTTCTCCGCAGGAGGTGGAGCGGATGCTGGCCCGGGATCCGGAAATAGAGGTGGTGCTGATTACTTCTCCGACGTATGACGGTATCGTATCGGATGTGGGGGCGATTGCAGAAGCAGCCCATCGCTACGGAGTGCCGCTGATCGTGGATGAGGCTCACGGAGCGCACTTTGGATTTCATCCATATTTTCCGGAGAGCGCGCTGCAGCAGGGCGCGGATATCGTGATTCACAGCCTGCACAAGACGCTTCCGTCCCTGACACAGACCGCGCTGCTGCATGTAATGCAGCGCGGGTATGAAGACCTCCGGTGTGCAGGTCAGAGTCAGGATAACGCCGGCGAATCAAACGGTTCGCAGGGGCTGTGTACATTACGGAAACGACAGATGTGCGTAGATTGTGCGAAGGTACACAAGTATTTGGGAATGTTTGAAACCAGCAGCCCGTCCTATGTACTGATGGCGGGCATGGATCGATGTGTACAAATGATGGCAGATCACGGAACTTCATTATTTGAGGCATTTGCAGACAGACTGGAAAAATTTTATGGGGAAATGGAGAAATGGCAGCATGTACATGTTGTGACAAAGACAGAGATAATGACAAAGGGGCGCGCTACCGTACCGTTTGATTTTGATAGGTCGAAGGTGATTATTACGGCAGATATCATGAGCGGTGTGGAAATCGCAGAGTTTTTGCGGCGGGAGCATCAGCTGGAGGTGGAGATGGCAGCAGGTGATTATGCGCTGGCGCTGACGTCCGTCTGTGATGATGAGGAAGGATTTCGAAGATTATACAGAGCATTGCGAGAGCTGGATATGCGCTGTGAGAAATCAGCTGTGGGATATGAAGCAAATATGAGCGTGGAGGTCGTAAGCAAGCCTGACGTATACACCGGCGCGGAAGCGGAGTGCCACATTATGATGAGCAGAGCATTCTGGGAAGAAGAAAGGAATCCGCAGGTCTACACCATCGCACAGGCTGCAGAGCTGCACGGACACAGTATTCCGGTGGAAGACTGCGCGGGTAAGGTGAGTCTGGAATACGTGTATCTCTATCCGCCGGGGATTCCATTGATCGTGCCGGGGGAGCGTATCTGTGAAGACACGCTGCTCAGTCTTCTGGAATACCGCAAGCGCGGCCTCGAGCTGCAGGGGATGAAGGATATGAGCGGAGATCGGCTCATCGTGTACTGAGTTTCATGCTATATAATGTAAGACTAAGATGCAAAAGAAAAAGTGACGTAAAAAGAAGATACGGTGTAGCTCTGAAGAGCTACACCGTATCATACATACTGAACGTTCCGCTGCCATCTCTGGCAGATCCGGTTCGTGCTTACAGCAGATAACGGGAATCGAACCCGCCTCCCCAGCTTGGGAAGCTGGTGTTCTACCGATGAACTATATCTGCAGGAAATTATCTGTGCTTGATTGTTTTATTATACGACGCGGATGCGCGTTTGTCCAGTGATTTTATATGATTCTTATAGACCGGATAGGAGATTGTGAGTATAATAAGCATATGTTTGAGTGGCAGCGGTAAAAGTAAAGGGCTCGTGAGCTGCCGAGAATAGATATGGGATTCGGACTGGGGGAGACAGGCTATGAGTGAACTGACAGAACGGTTACAGAGAACACAGAATTTATCGGACGAAGAGCTGATGCTCCTCATAGAAGGAGGAGACGATCAGGAGGATCTGCGCAGGCGAGCAGATGCCGTGCGCAGAGAACACTACGGCACAGACGTGTATACGCGGGGACTGATCGAGTTTACAAATTATTGTAGAAATGACTGCTATTATTGCGGGATCCGACGCTCTAATACGGCAGCCAAGCGCTATCGTCTGAGTGAGGAAGAGATCTTGGCGTGCTGCGCACAGGGATATGAGCTGGACTTTCGGACCTTTGTGCTGCAGGGTGGGGAAGACGGATATTTTACGGATGACAGGATCTGCAGTATCGTGACTAAGATCCGGGAACGGTATCCGGATTGTGCAATCACACTGTCTCTGGGAGAGAAGGAGCGGGAGAGTCTGCGACGCTTCCGTGACGCGGGCGCCAACCGCTATCTGCTTCGACATGAGACGGCAGATGATGAGCATTACAAAAAGCTCCACCCGGCACAACTGAGCTTGGCACACCGCAAGGAATGCCTGTGGAATCTGAAGGAGCTGGGATATCAGGTGGGCAGTGGATTTATGGTGGGCTCGCCTTATCAGACAACACAGAATCTGGTGAGTGACCTGCGTTTCTTGCAGGAGCTGCAGCCGGATATGATTGGAATCGGTCCGTATCTGACGCACAAGGAGACACCGTTTCGGGAATTTCCGAATGGGAGCATGGAGCAGACGCTTCACATGATCTCTATACTGCGCCTGATGTTCCCCTATGCGCTGCTTCCGGCTACGACGGCGCTGGGGACGATCCATCCGAGAGGACGCGAGATGGGACTGCAGGCCGGAGCTAATGTAGTGATGCCGAATCTCTCGCCTACGGGAGTGCGCAAGCTCTACCAGCTGTACGAGAATAAGATCTGTACGGGAGACGAGGCGGCAGAATGCCGCAGCTGTCTGAGCAGGAGGGTAGCTTCCGTTGGATATCAGATCGTGACAGATGTCGGAGATGTAAAACGTTCATAGAGAAAGAAAATAAAAAAAGATAAAAAAAGAAGATACAGAGAGAAGATAAAGAAAAAATAGTGGGCGGCAGAGTTGATCTGTCGCCCATAGTTGTAATTCGACGGATGGGGGATCGTAGCTCGCCCCATCCTTATATAGAGCAATCGATATTGCGGTATCTTACCAAAGGGAGATCCCGGATATAGCTGGTGAAAGGATCGATTGCGGATCGTCGCACTGCTACTTTTACTATATTATGAAATCTGAAAATGGTGCTACACCATCAGAAGATACACGAGCATAAAGTGACAAAAGCTTCCGCCCATGACAAAGAGATGGAAGATTTCATGAGACCCGAACTCCCGGTGTCTGGCATTAAACAGCGGCAGCTTCAGGGCATAGATCACGCCGCCGACGGTGTAGATGATCCCGCCCGCGAGCAGCCATGCGAACTGGATCGCAGACAGACCATGGAAAATCTGGGGCAGAGCCAAAACACAGAGCCAGCCCATGCCGATATAAAATATAGAAGAAAACCACTTCGGACAGGTGATCCAACAGGCCTTGACCAGTATCCCCACAATGGCGACACCCCAGACCAGCATCAGCAGCGTCCGACCGGAGGCCTCCGGCAGAACCAGCAGGCATACGGGAGTGTAGGAGCCGGAGATCAGTACAAAGATCATCATATGGTCGAGCTTGCGTAGAAGCTTATTCACACGCCCGGAGATATTCAGAGAATGATAGGTGCTGCTGGCTCCATAGAGAAGCACCATGCTGACGATAAACACCGCCGCGGATATCAGATAGACCGACTGCGCGTGCTGTGCGGCGCGATACAGCAGCGGAATACCGGCAAACAGCGCGAGTACCATACCGATCAAATGAGTGATAGCGCTGCCGGGATCCTTAAGAACGTGAAATCTGCGCATGGGCGTAAGATGAGCAGCCGACTTATTTAAAGAAACCGAATTTGTCTTCATAACCAGAACTCCTTTCAAAAACTATTTTATATAGCATTAATAACTACGTATCGAGTTATAAGGATAATAGCACGAATGGAAGGAAAATTCAAGAGGATTTTCATATACAATATTTGAGAAGTGCGCTATACTAAAACCATTACGAGGAGGCAGAGCTATGGCAGAGCAGAAGTGGAATGAGGTAGGCAGCAGCATCAGCGAAGCGGTGCAGGAAGCGATCAATTCTCAGGATTTCAGTAAATTGAGTCAGAGGATCCAGAGTACTGTGGCGGATGCGGCGATGGATAGTGTGGCGCAGGGAATGAATATGGTCGGAAACACCCTGAATCAGGCGGCAGACGTGCTGACGGGACGCAGAGACTATCGTCCGGATTATATGAAGCGCAGGACAGAGGTGCCGCACGGGCAGTATCTGCGCAAGAGCGTCGCAGGTATGGACGCGAAGAACAGGACACAGTGGAGAGCCGCAGATCTGCCAAATACAGAGCTGTACAGCAGCGGAGGCTCCACCAGAGCGGGCGGTTATGCGCTGGCGATCCTCGGCGGGATCGGCTGCTTTGCTTTTGGCGTGGCAGAGATCGTGCTGGGAGTGACGGCGCTCGCGATAGGCGGTCTGTGGGGAATCGGTATCCCTATAGCGATCATGGTGCTGTTTCTGGCCGGAAGTATTTTCGTGAATCGTCGCGGGGTCAAGACCCTTAGACGGATCAAGATGTTTAAAAACTATGTTCGTCTGCTGGGAGACCGTCAGATGATCTCCATCACGGAGCTGGCGCAGGGCACCGGCAGATCGGAGGCAGAGACGAAGAAGAGCGTCAAGGAGATGCTCAGCTATGGGATGTTCCGTCAGGGGCGGCTGGATACATCGGAGAAGACACTGTTTACCAGCAGAGAGGGCTATGAGGCCTATGAGCGGAGTCGTGAGATCGCCGAGATGCAGCGGCAGCAGAGACTGGAGGATCAGATGCAGCAGGCGGCACAGATGGGGAAAACGGAGAAGCACAAGGAGCTTCCTCAGGAGGTGCGCCGGCTGATCGCAGACGGAGAAGCCTATGTGGCGCAGATCCGGGCATATAATGATGCAATCGCAGGGGAGGAGGTCACCCGGAAGCTGGATGGTCTGGAGGCGGTGACCCGGAAGATCTTCGAATATGTATCGGATCATCCGGAGAGCGCGGATGAGACGAAGAAGCTGATGCGCTACTATTTGCCGACGACGATCCGTCTGCTGGATTCCTATCAGAAGCTGGATGATAACCCGGTGCAGGGAGAGAATATAGAGAAATCACGCCGGGAGATCGAGCATACACTGGACACTCTGAATCAGGCATTTGCGCGGCTGTTTGATAATCTGTATCAGGATACCTCCTTGGATATCGCATCGGATATTTCCGTGCTGAATACCCTGCTCGCACAGGAGGGGCTGACCGGAGAAAATATCATGAAATAACAACATCATAGAATTAAAAAACATAAAATCAGAAA
>JAUNCG010000003.1 GCA_030526715.1 Eubacteriales bacterium | reverse complement strand
ATCATACTGACAGACATAATAACCAAAAGTATGCAGGCTGCTTTCACCATAGAGTTTTTCCAAAACGTCTTTTTTTTCTTCGAAGCCATTTTCATGTTTTCCCATACAATATCTGTTTGTACGATCAGTTGATCATCCAGATCATTTAAAAGTTCTATTGGTACAATATCTTTTTTGCTCATACCTATCACCTCCACACTTTACTCTTCCAATTCTTCCATATACTTGCTCAGCTTTGCTCGAATACGGTGTAATTTAATTTTTATGCTGCCAACACTTTTCCCCGATACATTTGCAATTTCCTGTAATGAATCGAAATACCAGTATCTGCGTATAAAAATAACTCGATCAAACTCTGGCTGTTGCTGCAAAAATTTTTCTATCGAATGTAATGTTTCTTTCTCTAAGTATTCTGTCTCGACAGATTTTACGGTAAATTCTTCCATAAATCGAAGTTCTTCTTCTATATTTATAAAAGCAGTATCAGGACGCTTAAGTGCACATCTTTTCCGCAATCTATCGATTGATATACGACGCACTATCTTTCCACTGAATCCGGCCAATGAATTCGGTTCATGCGGTGGGATACTTGTCCAAACTGCCATCCAAGCATCATTTACACATTCATCCGAATCCTCGTGGTTTCTTAAAATATTCCAAGCAATTCTATGGCAAAATGAACCATACTTTCCACTTAATTCATGAATTGCAATTTCATCTCGAGATAGAAATAACTCTATGATGTCTTTATCATCCAATCTTTTAACCTCCTCTGCTAACGTTTGAAGCTTCTACTATTATAGTCGCATTCTAATCTCTGTAGTTACACTTAAATTTTTATAATTTGCAAATAATTATTGACTGATCCGAGTGGTTACCCACAGTTCAGTAAATCTGTTATCGTTAATGCTCCCTTATACATGGTCTACTTCTTTCTCTATCAAATAAATGCCATAGATTCTTCCGATCAATCACATCCTCATATCTCGATATCTTGTTCCGCAGTTTCTTATTTTCAAGTTCTAACTCATTCGCCTTAAGTTTTCCTTTGATCGATTTATATTTAGAAAGTTCAGCAGACAAGGAAGCAACCTGCTTCTTCAATTCTGCGATTGCTTTATTGGCAACATCCAATGCCTTTTGCAGCTTTGTTTCTTTCTTTTCCTGTACAGCATACTTTTTCGCTGCCGTTGCAAGGTGATCATATTCTGACTTATCTAATACAACTTTATTTGACAGTGGAATTGACCGTGGCTGAATCTTTTCTACTGCTGCTACATCGACCTTTTGTTTTTTGATTTTTTCGATTTTCTTTCCTAGCTTTGTTACTTCCTGTTCTTTCTTCTGTGTCTGTTCTGTGAGAGAGGATAACCGCTCCTGTTCTTTTGTTACCTTGAACTGGGTTACTGTCAAATGCTCTTCTGAACTTCCTCGTTCCCCACGCTCAACATCCGTATATCCAGCAGCCTTCATATATTCAAAAAAATCGTCCTGCAGAACAGAGTAAGACGGTCGCAGTACGGTTTTTCCTTTCTTCGTGCGTAATATCTTACCATTCTCATCGAGAACAGGCTTGGATTCCCACTTTTTACTCATGCTAACCTGGTGGATCACTTCTTTTACTGTTCCTCGCAGTGATTCATCCTTGCACCGCTTTGACCAGCGGATTTCTTTTTCCACTACCGGAATATACACCACATGGAGATGATAATGAAACACATCTTCACCAAGTGCATCCGACATTGCCCGGTTCCGTTCATCGGCATGCATAACAGCGGACAAAATATATTCTTCGCCACCGAGAATCTTCGCCGCAGCCTTATAGGCATCTGCATAGAATTGCTTCGCATATTCATAACCGCCATGATTATAAAAATAGGCACTGTTCACATCCAAGACCATTTCTCCAAACTTAGACGCACCTGCCTTCAGTCCTCTTGTTGAAATTATCCCATCTGACTCCATCTGATCAAACATCGCTGTATAGTCATCTGTAGGTGCTTTGAAATGGATATTCATAAAACTGCGTTCCGGAACGATATCCTGATTACTATAAGTATCTTTTTCACGCTCGTTATGAGCCTGTGCTTTCCTAACATCCTCAGCAGTCAACTTGTTGTTTCTCGCACTGGTACGATCAATACCATCATTTCTTGCCATGCTTACTCACCCCTTTCCTTGTTGATTTTTTGAGAAGAATTCATAAAAACTGCACTTTGCGAAAGTGTAATAACCCACTATGATACTTTCATCCTTCGTCTGCAAAGTACCGTGGGCTCTCCGAGGGTGCGGGTCGCCAGTGGCGACCTCTGTCGGCTTCTGACGGCAGAAGCACCGACCGATCCGGAAGGCGAGACCAAAAAGGATGCCTTTAGAAAAGGCTCCCTCTCTTCACACTCCCGGAAATCGGCAGTATTATCCGCCTTATGCTTCACTTTCGGTCAGCAACAACGTACAACCGCCACATCCAATGCATTGCCTTGTCTGCTTATCACAGGGGCGTGTCACGCTCCTGTCATATTCCTTCAAGGCGAAGTATTCCAGCGGAAGCTTTCCGGCACTCCACGGCGATCAAGATATTCCTGTCTTGCCTTTTCCCTTTCTTCTTTCGTTGGTGCAGTCTTAGACTGCGAATATAACTGGCGATTTACCAATGCATCCAGCTTTTGTTCCAGTCCCCTACATATTTCTTCTCTGTGGTCTTCATTGCCACTTAAATGATACAAAACCAAATCTACAAACAACTCGTATGAAATCTGTATATTTTTCATATCGCATCTTATCCTTTCCGTAACGATTGCGACGATAGCAACGGTGTTCTCGACAGTATCTTTTTTATCGTTGCAACCGTCGCAGCCGTCGCACTTTGTTTAATTGATGACTTCGCTTTCTTCAGCATCAACGATCATATAGGTCAGTCTTACACGACGTCCGGAATGCCTTGCCTTATTCTCGTAGCGGACATAATGTTCTTCCAGAAGTCTTCCAAATTTTTCTGTTTTTGAAAGATTGCGCACTTTTTATTCCATATAATTGCTTATTCATTTTATTTTACGCACTTTCGATGCGTTTTTCATTATATGCATACTAAATACATTTGTCAACACTAAACGAACGAAAAATATGTACTTGCAATACACATTACGATATGATAGGATGTGAATGAGGTGAATTAGATATGAACAATTTAGATTATTCCGCTATCGGACAGCGGATCAAAATGCTCCGAAAAAGAAAAGGACTTAACCAGACACAATTGGCTCAGCAATTAAACAAATCCCTCCGTACCATACAGAAATACGAAACCGGAGAGATTGAAGTATCGATTGCTGTTGTCAAGCAAATTGCAGATGTGTTGGAAACCACTTCCACCTACATCTTGGGTTACGAAGCCAATACCACACAGATTAAAAGCTTATCCGATATTATGGATTTCCTGTTTAAGTTGGAAACTGTTTCCGGTATTGACTTCCATGTTGATGTAAAGAAGCCACCACGCAGTAAAGAGTGGATGTGTTCCATTTCTTTTGATGGAAAGAGCCTGTCAGATTACAACGCTGATATGTGCCTGTTTCTGGAACAATGGGAAGAAGAACGAGAAAACATCCGTTCCTTTGCATCTACTCAGGAAGCATATAAGAAGTGGAAAGAGCAAACACTGGCTTACTACGCAGCCAATGCTGTGGAATGTATAGAACCAGAGGAACTTGATCCAGATGAACGGATCAGAAAACGAAATGAATTTTTAGAAAACGAATACAAAAACACTGAAAGCAAATAAGCATCACAAAGCCTAATTCTTGAAGGAAGGAGGAGGACAAATGTCAGTAACAAAAGACGCAACTACCAACCGTTGGATGTCTCAGATCCGTGTAACGGATTGGACAGGAAAAATAATTCATAAAAAGAAGCGCGGCTTCCCGACAAAGAAAGAAGCCCTTCAATGGGAACGAGATTTTATCAGTCAGTCTACTGGCAGCCTCGGCATGACCTTCAAGGACTTTATTGAACTCTATATGAAAGATATGGAGCAACGCTTGAAGCCGTCTACCGTGGCAAATAAACGGTTTCTGGTTGATTTAAAGGTAACTCCTTTCTTTGGCAAGATTCCTTTGCAGGAGATCAAAGCCACTGATATTCGTAAATGGCAAAATAACCTTACCGCTTACCGGGATGAGAATGGAAAACCTTATTCACAGACTTATCTTAAGACCATCAATAACCAGCTTACCGCTATTTTCAATTATGCCGTAAAGTATTATGGCTTAAAAGAAAATCCCTGCCATAAGGCAGGAAGCATGGGAAAGAAAAAAGCGGATGAAATGCTATTCTGGACGAAAGATGAATTTCACAGTTTTATTGAATCCATGAAAGATCGTCCGGCAAGCTATGCAATATTTATGACCATGTATTATACAGGAATCCGTGAAGGTGAACTGTTAGCTCTGACACCTGCCGATATTGATCTGGAGAAGAAAACACTCACTGTTAATAAGAGCTATCAGCGATTAAATGGTAAGGATGTAATCACATCTCCTAAAACACCAAAAAGCAACCGTACAATACCTATCTCTGATAGGCTGTGCGAATGCATTAAGGAATATTCTTCCCAATGCTATGAGCTGCAGCCTACAGATCGGCTGTTTCCTTATAATAAAAGCTTTCTTTATCGGGAGATGGAACGTGGCTGCAAGTTATCCGGCGTGACAAGAATCCGGGTACATGATATCAGACACAGCCATGCAAGTCTTCTTGTAGAAATGGGATGCTCACCGTTACTCATTGCGGAGCGTCTCGGACACGAGAAGGTGCAGACCACCATGGATACCTACAGTCACCTGTATCCCAACAAACAGGTTGAAGTAGCCAGACAGCTTGACAGCATTATGCCGTAAGCACTGGCTACAAAAAAACCTTTTGATGTAGCCATTTTGTAGCCACTAAAATAAACAAATCCCGGAATTCCCTGTAAAATCAAGGAAAGCCGGGACATGAAATCACTTATTTTATTATTCCCACTCTATGGTGCCGGTCGGCTTCGGCGTCAAATCGTAAACCACGCGATTGATCCCCGGAACTTCGGCGGTGATACGTGCAGTAATGGTATGGAGTACCGGATACGGAATCTCCTCGATGGTAGCCGTCATTGCGTCTGTAGTATTCACGGCGCGAATGATTGCCGGCCATCCTTCATAACGCTTGTCGTCCTTTACACCGACACTCTTAAAGTCCGGTACAGAAATGAAGTACTGCCATACTTTTCCTGCAAGTCCGTTCTTATCAAATTCTTCACGCAGGATCGCATCTGCTTCACGCAGCGCCTCCAGACGATCTCTGGTGATTGCGCCAAGACAACGCACACCGAGTCCCGGTCCCGGGAACGGCTGACGATATACCATATTATGCGGCAGACCAAGTGCGTCACCTACTACGCGAACCTCATCCTTAAACAGCAATTTTACCGGCTCTACCAGTTCAAATTCCATGTCCTCCGGAAGTCCGCCTACATTGTGATGTGCCTTTACTCCCTTGGATTCGATGATATCCGGATAGATCGTTCCCTGTGCTAAGAATGAAATACCCTCCAGCTTTGATGCTTCTTCATCAAAAACTTTAATAAACTCGCCGCCGATAATCTTACGCTTCTTCTCCGGCTCTGCTACTCCTGCCAACAGATCCAGAAAACGATCGGTCGCATCTACATAAATAAGATTTGCTCCAAGGCTTTCACCAAATACCTTGATAACCTGCTCGCTCTCACCTTTACGCATCAATCCGTGGTTTACATGTACGCAAACGAGCTGCTTACCCACTGCCTTGATCAGCAATGCAGCAACAACGGATGAATCCACTCCGCCGGACAGCGCCAGCAGAACCTTCTTATCTCCGATCTGCGCGCGAAGCGCTTCTACCTGCTCATCGATAAAAGCCTTGGCAAGCTCCGGTGTTGTGATGCGTGTCATTGATTCAGGACGTTGATTCGTATTCATAATAATTCCTCCATGTGTAAAATATTAGGAACTGTTTCCTTTAAAGTATAATACAACCCTGTATGGTTGTCTAAGCTTATTTCACTTCTACGAGCTCAATATGAAAGTTCAGTTCTTTGCCTGCCATCTCATGGTTGGCATCAAAGGTAATCGTCTCCTCATTCTTCTCTGTAACAGTCACCGGGAAGCTCTGTCCCATGACATTCTGCAGATAAACGCGGGCACCAGCCTCCAGCTCCTCTGCTCCCGGCATCTGAGCAAGCGGCACTGTAATCATAGCCTCCGAGCTCGGCATACCGTATGCTTCCTCAGGCATCAGATGAACATCGATCTCCTGACCCACTTCCATATCTGCCACCGCTGCATCAAATCCTTTTATCATCTGACCCGCACCACAAATAAATTCTAATGGCTCTCCACGGTCATAAGATGAGTCAAACTGCGTGCCATCATTGAATGTACCCTTATAATGTGTACGACAGTTTTTTCCTACATTGCGTCCTTTTAATTCTTCCATTATAGTCTTATCTCCTTCTATACTATCTTCTGTATATGAAATCACGTTCATAATAGCATAATTATTTTTTCTGCACAATCTCTATTCTTTTGATTCTCTATTTTCGTTCAACAAAAAAGATACCTCCGGGAATGCTTCTTCTATATCACATTCCCGGGATACCTGATTTTACTTTTCTACCATACTATTTATCATTTTATTACATTATCAGCTCAAAGGAATCTTTCTGCATACTATCCGCAGCCTCGTCAAATGCCAACGGTCCCGGCACTGTCCATATACCACGGTGGTTGCCAAAGAAATCACTATTGAAAATGATCGCCGATCCATCCGGATTTTCAAATCTCTGCTCCGGTTCGAAAGCCTTGCCAAGAATATCACTGGTGATGATGCCATCCCGGAACTCCTTCAGCAGCTGGTATACATTTGTCTTCAATGTATATCTTCCGTCTTTTTCTTCCAGTTCAACCGTCACATAATTTTTTTCATCTACCAGATGACCGGTCTCCTTTTTCCATGCCTTTGCGCCGTTAAAGTATACATTTCCCTTTGCCCACACCGGGAGATAGCTGAAATGATACTTTGCAAGCTTATGCATATCCGGCTTTTTCACATCCATTTCAAAGCCTTCGATCCACTCTTCATACGTCGGGAACTCATCCCATACATGGGTGCCAACCTCTTGGAAATACGGAGTCTCCTTGGGTTCTGTATTCGTCACGGGATAATGCTGTACAAAAATATTATTATAGAAGCGATTATCTCCATGCAGAATCGTCATCATTCCCGCTACCTCGGTACGATGTCTGATGTGATATGGCGTATATCTTCTCTGCTCTCTTCCATCCACTGTGAAGTTCACGCCGGCGCCGATGACCGTAAGGGAGCCGGCAATAAAGTTATGAACAAGAGCCACGCCTTCAGTCGCAAGACGCACGCCATATCTTGACAGCATAATATTATTGTCGATGAGCGTCGGTCCATGACCTACTTCGATAAAGATATCCTGACTCTCCATACCTCCCTCAAGCGGAACGGAATTCTCCGGAACATGATTGTCGTGCAGAAGATTCTGTGAAATTCTGGCTCCCTGTGCTTCCCAGTCAAGCCATACGCCCATGGTACTGTGATGGATATGATTTCTTCGAATCACTACATCGATCGCCGCATGCAGCTTAATACCGGAGATCTCCGCTCCTCCAAGCTCCATCATATTGTTGATATGATGGATGTGATTATCCTCAATCACAGAGAATACACATCCCATACGACCGACAATACCTGTCTGCTGACAGTCATGAATATTGCATCTGCGCACGATATGAGAACCAATTGCTTCCTTTAACCAGCCATGATACTGTCCTCTGCAGACAGCGTCACGCTCCATCTGTGTCGGACTCTTCACGTGCTTCGTTGTAAAGTAATGATCATTCTCCTCATCGTAATATTTTCCAAGAGAAATACCGCAGCACTTGCTGTTACTGATTTCACAGTCCTCAATGATCCAGCCGTATGCCCAGTGTGGTCCCACCATACCATCCTGATAAGCTGCCGGAGGCGCCCACGTGGTTGCCGCTTTTTCTACCTTAAATCCGCTGAAGGTGATGTTGTCGATATGCTCGCTCTGCGGCATAAAGCATTCTCTGCGCACATTGATCTCCACCTTCTCCTGATTCGGGTTCTTCCCCTGAAAATTTGCATAGAGCAATGTCTCATTTCCATCCTGCTCTGTATACCATTTGTAAACAGACCACGCCTGCTCCCAGCTTGGCTTATAGATCTCCCCCCGGATACATTCCTCCAGTGTGAGCGCTTCATACATCGCTTTATCATTTAGATAGACGCATCCGGTATGACGATCATCCTTTGCAAAGTACCAGTCTCCGTAAACCATGGTCGTATATGGATTATAGTCATCAAATACTCCGTTATCGATTCTGGCTACCCAGACATCATCCTGATAGGGTTTCCAGCATTTTACTTCCTCGGCACCGGTGATCACGGCTCCAAGCGGCTCTGTGGAACGATAGGTGATCCTTGCCTCATTTGTGCCTCCGTTTTTCGGATCCACATACTCTCTATATATTCCGGGCATTACGAGAACGACATCTCCCGGCTGCGCAATCTTCGCTGCTTCATTGATTCTCTTGAAAGGTCGTTCCTTGGAACCGTCCCCGTCACATCGTGCATTTGCATTTACATAAATATTCATACCGCTGTCTCTCATACCCCTTTCTATAATGTCTTCTCTTCTGTTATGCTTCCGTATTATCCAATGCCTTCCGCCAGTCCCATGCTGTCGGCTGTACACACTCTGTCTGCATCACATAGCGTTCTCCGTTTTCTGACGATTTCATAATACCCTGAATCACTTCCAACATATGGATCGCCATCTGAACGCCTGCACGATTCTTACGTCCTTCTTTTATTGCACATGCCAATTCTGCCACTCCGGTTCCTCTTGTATAATCTGAAACCGTCTGGCTGCGCAAAGGAACCTCATAGCTCTTCATATCAGATGTCATTCCAAAGCTTTCCGCCAATACCTGTTCCTTACGGAAAATCTTCGGCAATCCCTCTGATCTGTTCGGATCCGGCATAGTCATGGTTCCCTCGGTTCCGTAAACTTCCAGCTTCGGAAGCGTAGAGTACCAGATGTCAAAGCTCATATTCATATTCACCAACACTCCGTTTTTCATCCGAAGTACTGATGTATAATGTGTCGGCACCTCAACCTTCAGTCGTGTATCCGCCAAGGGCTGACTGTAAATACGCCTTTCTTCAAAAGCCTTTCCGCTGTAGGAAAACACCTCCTCTACCGGACCGAACAGGTGAATCAACACCGACAGATAATATCCCGCCATATCATACAGCGGTCCGCCGCCCTCTTCATAAAAAGCCTTCGGCGACGGGTGCCATGTCTCCATCCCATGTGATATCATATTTGCCGTAACATACAGTGGCTTCCCGATCCATCCATCCTCGAGAAGCCTGCGACAGTCCTGCATGGGCGCAGTCAGAAAAGTGTCCGGAGCCGCTCCGATATATAGCCCCTTCTCCTCTGCTACAGCCGCAACCTCCTGCGCATCTTCCACCGTAAGAGCAAAAGGCTTCTCACAGAATACATGCTTTCCCGCATTCAAAATCTTCAGATTCAGTTCCTTATGAGCCTTCGGCGCAGTCAGATTCACGATCAGACAGATCGTTGGATCCTCCAGCAGCTCATCGATCGACAGTGCTCTCGGAATCTGGTATCTGACGGCAGTCTCCTTCGCCCTGCTCACCGTGCGATCCGCAACCGCCTCGATCTGCAGCAGCTTGGGATATATGCGCTGAATCTCCTGTATATAAGTACTGCTAATGTTCCCGCATCCCAATATTCCTATGTTCATACTTATTCTCCAAATCTTCGGATATCAAGCTCGCATCGATACCCAAGCGCTCAGATATCGATGCGATCGTCAGTCTCTGATCCGGTGATTATTTATCAAATACTCCTGCTGCTTCCTTCATCAGTTCAATGATCGGCAAATGCTGAGGACAGACCCCCTCACACTGACCGCAGGCAACACAGTCTTTTGCCTTTCCGGCATCCTTCGTCGTCTTTGCATAGTAGGAATACTGTCGATCATCCTTCGGGTACAGGCGTGCAGTATTCAGCGCACGGAATACATCCGGAATCTTGATCTGCGCAGGACATCCGTCACAACAATATCTACAGCTGGTGCATGCGATCTGATCCATGTCCAGAATAGTAGCCACCGCCTTATTGATGATCGCCTTCTCCTCCTCATTCAGCGGCTTGAAATCGCGGAAGGTATCAATGTTGTCCTGCATCTGCTCTCTGTTGGACATACCGCTCAAAATGGTAGCCACGCCCTCCAGAGATCCCACAAAACGCAGCGCCCATGATGCTGCAGACGCCTCCGGCGCATAGTCCTGAAACAGCTTCTCGATCATCGGTTCCAGAGCAGCGAGCGTACCACCCTTTACCGGCTCCATAATGATCATCGGAATATTGCGCTTGCGAAGTATCTCATACAGCGTGCCGGACTGTATCACCGGATTCTTCCAATCCAGATAGTTCAACTGAATCTGAACAAATTCTACCTCCGGATGCTTGTCCAAGATCTCCTCCAGCAGCGCCGGTGTGCCATGAAAGGAAAATCCCAGATGACGAATCAATCCCTGCGCCTTTTTCTCCATACCCCAGCGGAAGCAATCGTATTTCTCCATATTCTCATAGTTCTGCCCCTCCTCCAGACTGTGGAGCAGATAATAATCAAAATAACCCGCACCGGATCTCTCCAGCTGTTCGTTAAAGATCCGCTCAACATCCTCCTGACATTTCAGCATCCAGCCGGGAAGCTTTGTCGCTACCGTAAATGACTCTCTGGGATAACGTGCAACGATCGCATCCTTCACCACGCATTCCGACAAGCCGCTGTGATAAACGTATGCCGTATCAAAATAATTCATGCCACTCTCCATGTAGGCATCAACCATTTCACATACCTGCTCCATATCGATCTTGCCGTCCTTCTCCGGCAATCTCATAAGTCCAAATCCAAGCTTTGGCATTTTCGTGATATCCATCCCCATAATCCTCCATTTCTTACAGCATTCTAATTGTTTCTACAGCATCAGACGGTAAATTGCTTCTACATCCTTCTGATCCAGAGTTGTAAATCCGCTGATGGTTCCGTTCGCAGCTTCACTTCCGTAGCAGCAGGTATGAGCAAGCTTCTCAATGTCTTCCTCTCTGGCGCCGAGCTCTTCGAAATTCTTCGGCATACCGATAGAGATCAGGAAGCTGCGCAGTGCTTCGATACCGGCTTTCGCTGTTTTCTCCGGACACTCATAATCCATCTCACAACCCCATACTCTGACTGCCGCCTTTACGAATCTGGTCAGATCATGATGAAGCGTATAGGTGAATACCGCAGGCATCGCCACGGCAAGTCCCGCGCCATGCGCGCAATCATAGAGCGCTGACAGCTCATGCTCTACGTTATGACTTGTCCAGTCCTGAGATCTTCCGACACCGCAGGAATTATTATGAGCCATCATGCCTGCCCACATAATGTTTGCACGCGCGTCATAATCATCCGGATTCTCGATCACCTTCGATCCCTCATGGATCATCGCCTTCATCAATGCCTCAATCATACGGTCCGTAGTCTCCACATTCTGTGTGTTCGTCAGATATCTTTCGTACAGATGCGCGATAATATCCGTGATACCGCATGCAGTCTGATACGGTGAAAGCGTCTGTGTCAGCGCCGGATTCAGAATAGAGAACTTTGCTCGATATGCTTCTCCGCTGGCGCCGCGCTTGATCATGCCATCTTCCTTTGTAATAACGGAATCCGGCGATCCCTCAGAGCCTGCTGCCGCGATCGTCAATACGGTACCGATCGGAAGCGCTTCCGTCACCGGTTTGCCCTCATAGAAATCCCAGAAGTCTCCGTCATATACGGTACCTGCCGCAATCGCCTTAGAGGAGTCGATCGTGCTTCCGCCTCCCACAGCCAGAATAAAATCAACCTTTTCTTTTCTGCAGAGCTCAATGCCCTCGTATACCAGTCCGCTTCTCGGATTCGGCTTTACTCCGCCAAGCTCCACATAGGCGATACCCGCCTGCTCCAGAGAAGCCTTTACTCTTCCCATCAGACCAGACTTGATCACACTGCCTCCGCCATAATGAATCAGAACCTTGCTTCCTCCAAACCGCTTTACCAGTTCACCGGTCTGAGTCTCCGCATCTTTACCAAATGCAAAATACGTTGGTGCGTAAAAACTAAAATTATCCATGATCGTCTCCTCCAAGTTCGTAATTATCGTTTTTTAGCCAATCATCCAATTCTGGCATCAAAACTTGACTTTCTTTTGTCATGTTGCTACAATATTAGCACTTAGAGTTAACTCTAAGTCAAGAACAAGGAGGAATTATTTTGAATTATTCTATACGGGAGGTCTGTAAGCGTTTTGACCTCACAGCACATACGCTTCGCTACTATGAAAAAATCGGATTATTGACAGGCATCGAACGTACCAGCGGAGGGATTCGTTCTTATTCCGATGAAGATCTTGAAATCCTCGGACTCATCTGCTGTCTGAAAAATACCGGAATGCCGCTCTCTGAAATCGCCCGTTTTATCAAGCTGACGCAGGAGGGGAATCATACGTTAAAGGAGCGCTGCGATATGCTGGTGGCGCATCAGACTCATGTTATTGAGCGCATGGAAGAAATGCAAAAGCATCTGGACAAAATCAACTGCAAGATCGGATATTTTTCAGGTATGCTCAAATCCTATGAGGAAACCGGGGCGTAATCACCGACTTTTAAACACGAAGCCGGAAAGGAGATCATGTATGAGTTCTGTTATCGAAATCTGTCATCTCACGAAGCGCTACGGAAAGCAGCGCGGTGTTTCTGATGTCTCCTTTACTGTCGAGCAGGGAGATATTTTCGGTTTTCTGGGACCTAACGGCGCCGGGAAATCCACCACCATCCGTTCTCTTCTCGGATTGATTCACTATCAGTCGGGACAGCTGCGGGTTCTGGGATACGATGCAAAAAAAGAGCATACTCATATCATGCAGCAGGTAGGATACCTTCCCTCCGAGACCTGGTTTTATCCAAACGTCACGGTGAATGATATCCTGAAGCTTGCCGCCGAAGCCCGAAGGTGTGACTGTAGCGAAGAGCGACAGTTTCTGTGCGATAAACTTCAACTGGATATGCATCGCAAGATAAGCGATCTGTCTCTTGGCAACCGAAAAAAAGTGGGAATTGTCTGCGCTATGCAGCACAGACCCCGCCTTTACATTTTTGATGAGCCAACCAGCGGACTGGATCCCCTGATCCAAAGTATCTTTTTTGATCTCATTCACAAGCATGTTGAGGAAGGCGCCACCTGTCTTCTTTCCACGCATGTACTGTCCGAGGTACGGGATCATTGCAACCGCGTCGCCATTATGAAGGATGGACGGCTGCTCTGCTGCAACAGTGTGGCACACCTTACCCGCGGGCATTCCAAACGGATCCGGATGATCCGGGATGGTATCAAGCTTGACTATCTATATCATGGAAGTCTCGATGATCTGTATAAAGAGCTGGAAGGGCATCATATCGGAGATATTTTGATCGAAGAGCCTTCCATCGAGGAGATTTTTATGCATTATTACGGAGGTGAAGGTACAGATGTGGACGCTTTTTAAATCTGAATTAAAAAACGGACGGAAACAAACCCTTATCTGGAGTGTTCTCGTGGGTGGTCTCGGACTCATTTGTCTTCTTCTGTATAAAAGTATGGAGGGCAGCATGCTGGTCATTGCTGACAGCTTTGCTTCCATGGGAGCTTTTGCGGATGCCTTTGGTATGAGTACACTGAGTATCGGTACCGTCGGGGGATATTTTGCGACAGAGATCGGTACGATCCATGGTCTGGGCAGCGGTATGTTTGCCGCCTGTCTGGCGACGCCTCTTCTATCCAAGGAGGAGGAAGCGCATACCGCGGACTTTACCTATACTCTGCCTGTCAGCCGTCAAAGGGTACTGCACGCCAAAGCACTCTATATGGTCTGCAGTCTGCTGCTCTTTACCTTTGTCTGCTTCCTGTTTTATCTTGCAGGTTTCCTGCTGTTAGGGGAAGCGGTTCCGTATCCGGAGCTTATCCATTTCATGTGTGCCCAGCTTCTGATGGATCTGGTGATCGCCGGTATCTGCTATGTCATTTCCGCCTGCACCAGAAAGACAAAGCTCGGCATCGGGATCGGGATCGCCATGTTCTTCTATGCCTATGATCTGATGAGCCGGATCCTCCCTGCTCTGCGAAAATATAAGCTTTTCTCCCCCTATTCCTTTGCGAATGCCACGGATATCTTTGCACATAAAAAGATCCCCACGGCCGGAATTTCCCTGGGAATCTTCGTAATTCTCTTATCCTTTTTATTCAGTCAGATCCTATATATCCGAAAGGATCTATCCTGTTAATGATCCTGCAAGTCTCTGATATAGCATACGTCACATGAATAATGTCCGGTTTCCCCATGATTCGCACCGAATTCGATCAGGCAGCTGCGTGTGACATTTTCAACCGATCGATGATCCTTTTCCTCGATCTCCCGGATACAATATCCCTGATATTTCATCTTTTATATCCCTATGAATTCTGCCGTCTTTCGTTTCCTGTCTTTATATACCATTCTTTTTTCTCTTTATACATCTTCTTTTCTGCATTCATTATGGTATTTTCAACAGTATCTTCCACATGCGGACGCCATTCTGCTCCGATGGCCATTGCAATATTCCTGACCTGCAAAGCAGTCTGAACCCTGGATATTTTTTTCTGTAACTCTGTCTCTGTATTTCCACTGCAGAGAATGACAAATTCATCTCCTCCGATACGGAAAATCTCCGAAGAGTCAAAGCCCTCTTTCAGACACTCATAGGTGTTTCTGATCATCTCATCTCCGGCCGCATGTCCCTGAGTGTCATTCACTTTCTTCAAACCGGTAATGTCGCAAAATACGATACCGATATTCGATTGATTCTTAAGCTCCTCAAAATGCTGATACATCGCCATGCGATTCCTGGCTCCGGTTCCGCTGTCCGTATAGCTCAGTCGTTTCAGTTCACTGACGATATCTCTTCTTTTCAGCAGAGAAACCATGTAATTGGATGTGATCTCCAGGATATCCTTTGTCATATGAATGGAATACTCCGGAGGATTATCAATACCAAAAAAGCCGATGATACGATTCTTGTCATGAAGCGGAGCCGCCACCAATGTATGAACATTCTGTGGAAGCAGCGTATCATAGATCAGAGGAAATTTTTTCTGAATATCTTTCAGATCGTGAATCACCACTATATCATTTTTCTGAAAAGCATCATACCATGGCGCACATACTTCAGGAGGAATATTTTGTAAAATATTAATCTGTGGCGGTATGCCTACTGCACACCATTCGTACGAGTTATCATCCTCATTATTCTCATTTTTTTCAAAAATATAGACTCTTTCTCCGCCGATCATCTGCCCCAGATACCGGAGCATAATCTTAATGCTATCCTCTACATTTTCTGCCTCCGAAGAGATCTTTATACCTTCATTCACGATCCTCTCATGTTTTTTCAGGTAATTTACCTCACTGATTACATTTTGCTGAATGAGCTGCTGCCTCTGTTCAAACTGCAGAAACAGAAACAGCACGGTCAATGCAACGGTCGTCCCAAGGTAACCGAATGTAATGCCGTAAAATAAAATAGATGCTATCAGCGATATCCCCGGAATCATCACATAGCTTCCGAAGCTGATACGCTCATTCCACTTCAGCCGCTTGCCGTACCGCGCCATCAACAGCACCGCGATGATAAGCATGACAAACTCTGAGAGGTAGATCAACGGATACAGCGAAAGCCTGCTGTACAGGTTCTGTGCATCGATCCTGTACAGGTACGGATATCCCAGATTTATCGTCAGGCTGCCTACGGAAAATACCAGCAATATGATACCGATCCTGTCATATGCCTTACTGAGCACCAAATGGATCCGTTCCTCCATGTAGGTCAGCATATACTTCAGGAATAAATAGATCAGTATGTTCACCAGTACAAACTGCAGATAATTCACCGCTCGTACACAAAAGTCTGCCACACTTCCCGTTTTTCCTCGGAAGAACATAGCCAGCACATCCATACTCATCGCACCCATGTTGCAGCCCAGCAGTTCCAGATAAAGCCTTTCTCCTCTGTTCTGAATCTTTCTCGACAACACAAAGCAGATCATTATGATAAGCGAAACCACACTTCCCCAGATCTCCAAAGATGCATTCACAACTCTCGTAATCTCCAATACTCCGGCTTCCCTTCTGTATTCCATAATTATACCGATATGGTTACTAAACTGTTTTACCGTATCGTTTTTATTGTAGCATATTTTATGGATTATTTGAAGCAAATTTGTTTTAAATATCCGCCTCTGTAAGTACGGTAAAGCCGTGTCCGGTAAGCAACTCTTCTGCTGCAGCCACATCATCCACTCGGAGCACTGTATATGCTCCGAGCTTGGTTGCAGATGTAAAAGCATACATATATTCAATATTGATCTGCGCGGCTCCGAGAACCTTTAATATCTTGCTGAGAGCGCCCACCTCATCCGGCATCTCCACCGCAACGACCTCCGTAACGGTGACTACCGTATGCTGCTCAATGATTTCTTTAAATTTCTCTGTATCGGAAGCGATCACGCGAAGGATTCCGAAATCATTGGTATCCGCAAGGCTCATTGCTCGCAGATTCACATCTGCATCCGCAATGATCTCCACGAGCTCTGAAAGCTTACCCGGTTTATTTTCCATAAAAGCAGAAATCTGTTTAATAGCCATAATTACCTCCCATTAATGAAGCTTACGCTTGTCGATCACTCTGACTGCTTTACCCTCACTGCGAACTACACTCTTAGGCGGAACCAGATGAATCTTAGCTCCGATGCCGAGCATGGTACGCATAGCTCCTTCCAGCTCACGCTCTCTTCTCTGGGTATCTGCCACCTTATCGGAGAACTGCTCCTGTGTCAGCTCGACCATCACGTCAAGCGTATCTGTATTGTTCTTTCGATCGATCTCGATCTGATAATTCGGTGAATATCCCTCATTGAGAAGTACGGTCTCTATCTGGCTCGGGAATACATTTACACCGCGAATGATAAGCATATCATCACTTCTTCCCATTGGCTTACACATCTTGACAAAGGTTCTGCCACAGGAGCATTTTTCTCTGGTAAGTACACAAATATCACGAGTTCTGTATCTCAGCAGCGGAAAGGCCTCTTTGTCCAGCGCCGTAAATACAAGCTCACCCTTGGAGCCCTCCGGAAGCACCTCTCCCGTATCCGGATCAATGATTTCCGCATAAAAATGATCCTCATTGATATGCATACCGGACTGTTCACTGCATTCGAAAGCCACTCCCGGACCGCTGGTCTCTGTCAGTCCGTAAATGTCGTAAGCCTTGATACCCAGACTCTTCTCAATGCTCTGGCGCATCTCCTCTGTCCACGGCTCCGCACCGAAAATACCGGCCTTGAGCTTATTGTCCTTAGGCTGATAGCCCTGCTCCGCAAGCGTCTCTCCGATATACGCCGCATAGGATGGGGTACAGCAGAGAATCGTCGCATTCAGATCCATCATAAATTGGATCTGCCTGTCCGTATTTCCGGAGGACATAGGAAGCGTCAGGCTTCCTACCTTATGAGAACCGCCGTGCAGACCCGCACCGCCCGTGAAGAGTCCGTATCCATAAGCTACCTGAACCACATCCTCACTGGTGCCGCTAGCTGCCATAATGGCTCTTGCGCAGCACTCCTCCCACAGATCTACGTCATGCTGGGTATAAAACGCAACGACTCTTTTGCCTGTAGTTCCTGATGTCGAGTGAATACGTACACAATCGTTCAGAGGCGTTCCCAGCAATCCATAGGGATATGCCTCTCTTAAATCTGCCTTTGTCAAAAACGGAAGCTTTTTGATATCCTCAACACTCTGGATATCCTCAGGCTTCACTCCTTTTTCATCCATGAGCTTACGGTAGTATTCCACATTCTCGTAAACATGCTTTACCTGCTTTTTGATTTTCTCATTCTGAAGCGCAAGTATTTCCTCTCTTGATGCCGTTTCTATCTCTTTTTGGAAATAATTCTCCATATCGTCCTCCTGTGGTAAATTAATTATGAATTATATCCAAGGTCAAATGCCTTTAAATTAATATCAATAAACTGAGGTTTCACATTTTTTCTGATCGTTTCGATCCACTTTTCCTTTTCAATGTCAAAATACTTTGCCAGTCTTCCCATCAAAACAATATTCACACTCTTGGCGTTGCCTGCCTGCCTTGCCATATCCAGCGCGTCAATGTCGTCCACAAAAACGCCCTTGGCCTTCAGCTCATCGAGCACATTCACCGGATACTCAAAAGCTCCCGTGATCACCGGCATGGGATCGATCTGCTGTGAATTCACAATGATCTTACCGCCTTCCTTCAGACACGCTGCATGACGGGCTGCCTCCAGTTTTTCAAAGGAAATAATATAATCTGCCTCACCGGCACTGATCACAGGGGAATACACCTTATCGCCATATCTGACATAAGTAACGACAGAACCACCTCTCTGGCTCATGCCATGTACCTCGCTTACCTTTACATCATAGCCTTCTTCCGTAAGAAGTGCGCCGAGGAGCTTACTTGCCAGCAGACTCCCCTGTCCGCCGACACCAACGATCATGATATTCTTTGTTTGCATATTATCTCTCTCCCTTCTGCATGGCATTCGGTCTGCAAAGCTGTGTACATACATCACAGCCTACGCACAGCGTCGGATCCACATGTGCCTTGCCATTTTTCATACTGATCGCAGGACATCCAATCTTCATACACATTTTACAGCCAACACACTTATCCTCATCTACCGTAACCGGAGGTTTCGCCTTCACATATTTCAGAAGCGCACACGGACGGCGGGAAATGATCACGCTGGGAGCCTCCACCGCGATTTCTTCCAGAATCGCCTCCTCACACTCTTTCAGATCATATGGATCCACCACTCTGACTCTCTCGATACCAAGCGCATGACAAAGCGCCTCAAGATCGACCTTAGCTGCCGGATCTCCTTTGATATTGTAACCGGTAGTCGGATTCTGCTGATGTCCTGTCATACCTGTAATGGAGTTATCCAGAATAATCACCGTAGAGTTGGACGCATTATAAGCGATATTGACCAGACCGGTCATGCCACTGTGCATAAAGGTAGAATCCCCGATCACGCAGGCGGTCTTTTTCTCTGATTCAGCTCCGCCGGCCTTATTAAAGCCATGGATACCGGAAATGGACGCGCCCATACAAAGTGTGGAATCCAGTGCAAACAGCGGCGCGGCACTACCGAGGGTATAGCATCCGATATCTCCGAGCACTGTGATCTTATGCTTAGCCAACATATAGAACAGACCTCTGTGCGGACATCCCGGACACATTACCGGAGGACGCACCGGAATCTCACTGTCCGCGGTCTCACTGTCCGGCTTCGGCATACCGAAGGCAGCCCTGATACTCGCCTGAGAGAACTCTCCGATCGGCGGGAACATCTCCTTACCGATACACTTCACACCGATCGAATGCAGATGAGACTCGATGATGCCATCCAACTCCTCGATCACATAGAGGGTATCTACCTTCGCTGCAAAGTCTTTTATAAGATCAGTCGGCAGCGGATTCACCATGCCAAGCTTTAACACACTGACGCTATCACCAAATACTTCTTTTACATACTGATAGCAGGTACCGGAACAGATGATACCCTTTTCCGTTCCGCCCATTTCCACTCTGTTCAGGGAGCTCGTCTCACCCAGCTTTGCAAGCTTTTGGGTTCTCTCCTCTACAAACGGATGACGGGCAATGGCATTCGCCGGCGCCATGATGTATTTTCTCGGATTTTTCTCATAAGCGGGAAGCGGAAGATCCTTTCTCTCACACAGCTCGACGCTGCTCTGACTGTGCGCGATGCGGGTACACATGCGAACGATCACCGGCGTATCATACTCTTCACTGATCTCATATGCTTGCTTGACGAACTCCTTCGCCTCTGTGGAATCTGCCGGCTCCAGCATGGGAACCTTGGCTGCGATCGCATAGTGTCTGGAATCCTGCTCATTCTGAGAAGAATGCATTGCAGGATCATCCGCCACAAAAAGAACAAAGCCTCCATTGACTCCGGTATAGGAAAGCGTAAATAGCGGGTCTGCCGCTACATTCAAACCAACGTGCTTCATGGCACAGGCTGTACGTACTCCACGCAGGGATGCACCGAACGCAACCTCTGTGGCAACCTTCTCGTTTGGCGCCCATTCACAGTAAATCTCATCATATTTGGCCGCGTATTCCGTAATCTCCGTGGACGGTGTACCCGGATAGCTGGAAACCACCTTTACCCCTGCTTCATACAACCCTCTGGCAACGGCTTCGTTGCCTAACATCAATTTTCTCATTTTATCACTCCTTTTACATGCCTATTCACCCAGACTGTCTGTAATTTCCACAGTCTTCGTATCATTGTAACAGCTGAACATCCGTTCAACATCTGCCGGACAGGACTTTTGCGTAAGCAAGCTGATCACAGGTACGATCACCAGTCCGCCGACCATTGCAAATACACCTGAGTACAGTGAATTCCTGAATACAAAGCTAAATAATGCAGAATCGCTGACATCAAGCAGCCCAAGCGAAATGCAGAGCTGAATGATCTCCAGTCCGATGCCAAAGAGGAAGGATACGACTACCGCACATCTGCTCGTTTTTTTGGAATATAGACCGTACAAGAACGGCGCAAGGAACGCGCCTGCAAGCGCTCCCCATGAAACGCCCATCATCTGAGCAATGAACAAGCTCTTGTTCGTTGCCTGCTTAATAGCTATTATAGCAGATACCGAAATAAAAACTACAATAAACACTCTCATGATCGTCATTTTTCTCATCTCGGACATCTTCTTCTTGTTCAACGGAACAATGAAGTCCAGTGTAATAGTAGAACCGCTTGTGAGAACCAGTGAGGACAGTGTACTCATGGAAGCGCTCAATACCAGTACGATCACCACCGCGATAATCACCGGAGAAAGCGTCGAGAGCATCGTCGGAATGATCGCATCGAAGCCGGTAGCCTTGACATCAATATCATACAATCTTCCGAAGCCGCCAAGGAAATAACATCCGCCTGCCACGATAATGGCAAAAAATGTAGAGATCAAGGTACCCTTTTTGATGGAATCCTCATTTTTGATAGCATAGAATTTGCCAACCATCTGGGGAAGTCCCCATGTACCCAGAGAGGTAAGAACTACTACAAATAACAGGAATACCGGATCCGGTCCAAGGAAGGCTGTATACGCCCCCTGCCAGCCCGCGTCACCGGTAGTCTGCGCGAGCGTCTTTGTCGCCTCCATGAGTCCGCCGTTATCCGCAAGCACGCTTGCAATAACCGCTACAATACCAAACAGCATAATGATACCCTGAATAAAATCGTTTATCGCAGTTGCCATATAGCCGCCAAACAGTACATAGACACCGGTAAGTACAGCCATAACGATAACGCATACCCAGTAGGGAATGGCCGGAAACGCCATGGAAAATAATCTTGACAGTCCGTTATAAAGCGATGCCGTATACGGAATCAAAAACACAAAGGTAATGGCAGATGCCGCAACGCGCAGGCCTCTGCTTTCAAAACGCGCGCCGAAGAAGTCCGGCATGGTCTTGGAGGCAAGATGCTGTGTCATGATTCTGGTTCTTCTGCCAAGGATAGACCATGCCAGAAGCGAACCGATAAATGCGTTTCCGAGACCGATCCATGTAGAAGCCAGACCAAAATTCCATCCAAACTGTCCCGCATAGCCTACAAAAATTACCGCCGAAAAATAGCTGGTACCAAACGCAAACGCACTGAGCCATGGGCCGACACTTCGCGAACCGAGCACGAACCCGTTAATATCTCTCGCGTGTTTTCTTGAATTTAAGCCGATGCCGACCATCAGCGCAAAAAAGCATATGATCAGACAGCCTGTCAAAACCATCGTTGTTGTCTGTGCATTCATTTCTCGTAGCCCTCCTGTATGATTTTTAGCTGTTATTCTGTGCGTTTACCAGATGATCCGCACCGTATCGTTTGCGAAGGAGCGGCTTCTCGATCTTACCCGTAGGATTTCTCGGGACATCCGCAAAGATGGTCCTTCTGGGACGCTTATATCTCGGAAGTGCCTTACAGAACGTATTGATCTCCTCCTCTGTCGCAGACATACCATCCTTAATCTGGATGATCGCCGCCGCGATCTCACCGAGCCGCTCATCTGCAAGACCGATCACGGCAACGTCGCTGATCTTGTCATTCGTGCGCATAAAATCTTCGATCTGTACAGGATAGAGATTTTCACCGCCTGTGATAATGACATCTTTCTTTCTGTCTACCAGAAAGATAAAGCCATCCTCATCTCTCATAGCCATGTCTCCCGTATACAGCCAGCCATCCTTCAGCGTGTTCGCCGTCGCCTGCTCATCGTTATAATAGCAGATCATCACGCCGTCGCCCTTCAGTATCAGCTCTCCTACCTCCGTGCCTTCCACGTCAACGCCGTTCTCATCCACGATCCTTACCTCCCAGCCGTAACCGGGAACACCGATAGCGCCGACCTTATGTATATTCTCCACACCGAGATGTACTGCACCCGGACCGATGGATTCTGATAATCCGTAGTTGGTATCGTACTGATGATTCGGGAAATACCTCATCCAATGCTTGATCAGGCTCTTCGGCACCGGCTGAGCTCCAATATGCATCAGCCTCCACTGAGACAGCGAATAATCCTCTATCTTCAATTCACCGCTGTCCAGAGCATTGAGAATATCCTGTGCCCATGGAACCAGCAACCATACAATCGTACATTTTTCATTCGATACAGCCTCCAGAATCGCCTTCGGCTTAGTTCCTTTTAAAAGTACCGCTCTGGAACCGCTGATAAGTGAACCGAACCAGTGCATCTTCGCTCCTGTATGATACAGCGGAGGAATGCATAGGAATACATCCTCATGCGTCTGTCCGTGATGCTTCTGCTCTACCCTTGCGGCATGAAGCAGCGCTCTGTGCTTGTGCAGAATGGCCTTAGGAAAGCCCGTGGTGCCGGATGAAAAATAAATTGCGGCATAATCATCCTCCGTCAAGGTGACCTCAGGGTTTGTGCTGGAGCAATCTGCTGTCAGATGATGATAATTCTCTGCAAAAGAAGGACATCCGTCCCCGACAAAAATGAGCAGCCGGTTTTCACTGACCTCATCCGCGATAAGCTCTACCCTGCCGATAAATTCCGGTCCGAAAACCAGCATATCTGCCTCTGCAAGCTCTATACAATACTTGATCTCATCGGCAGCATATCGAAAATTCAATGGAACCGCCATGGCTCCCGTCTTCAAAATGCCAAAATAAATCGGCAGCCATTCCAGACAGTTCATCAGCAGGATCGCTACCTTATCCCCCTTGCCGATACCGAGATCCATCAGCGCATGAGCAAATCGATTGGCCTTTTCGTTGAACACCGCCCAGCTGATCTCCCGTCGTTCAAAATCTCTTTTGGTTGCCTGTACAAGATCATAATCCCGCCATGAAAATCTGCGATTATCGCCGGCCTCCGGATTGATCTCCACTAAAGCAATCTCCTCTCCATGCTCTCGGCTGTTTTTTTCTAATAAATCTACGATTGTCATAATTTCTCCTTATTATTTCATTTATTTATGCTATAATAACCACAGCAAACATAAGGAAGTATTTTACTATGATTATTGATTTTCATACACACACTTTTCCTGATAAAATCGCCGAAAAAACTATCGCTGCGCTCTCCGACATCGGCAAAATATCCGCCCACAGAAGCGGCACCGTAGATTCTCTGAAGGAATCCATGCAGCTTTGCGGTATCGATATCAGCGTCGTGCTTCCGGTGGCCACCTCCCCCACACAGGTAGAGACCATCAACCGGATATCTTATCAGCTGAATAAAAAAGACCGCCTGTATTTCTCCGGCGCAATCCATCCTGACTGCGAAAATGTAGAGGAAATACTGGATGACATCAAAGCGCACGGTCTGTTCGGAATAAAAATCCACCCTGATTATCAAGGTGTCTATTTTCATGATAAACGTTATCTTCGTATTCTATGTGAATCTGCTCAAATCCTTTGCGCTTGATAAAGCAGAGGAAGAAAACATCTTCTATAAAAATGCACAACGGCTTCTTTCAATAGTTTAAAGTTTTAAGTCTTTAAACCCCTAAAGTGCCTTAGATAGGATAACATTATTGGCATCAAAAATCAAGGCAAAACACCAGTTATTTTTTAGCGTTTAATATGTTCTTCATTTAATGGATACTCAGGAAATTCTGCGACTCGCAGACGAACAGATGTATCGTGAAAAAGAGAAATACTATGCCGACAAAAAACACGAGCGTCGAGCCTGACAGCCATAATAACATCCTAATTACCGGATAAATAAAGGGAGGATAACACATGCAGCTTACCGTTCACAAGATCCTACATAGCTTTATGATACTTTTTCTTTGCATTATGTTATGCCATATCCCGGCGCAGGCAACCACCGCGCTCACCACACCGGACGGCACATAGATCCGCTCCGGATCAGAAATCAGATTTCAGCGGAATAAGCAAACGTATGTTAAAAGCAAACACGTGAAGATCAACGGCCGCTGGTTCTCATTTAAATAGTTTTAATGGCGGTGTTTATATGAATCTACGACATGATGCTGAAATTATTATCCAAGCTTCCATCCAAGCGGTTCTTCCGGATGAAGCTGTATCCAGAGCTCTGGAAAATAAAAAGTTTGATTCTGGGAAGCTCTTTCTTGTGGCAGCCGGAAAAGCAGCATGGCAAATGGCTTATACCACAGAGAAAATTCTATCCTCTAGGCTTGACGGCGGAATTGTAATTTCAAAATATAACCACATAAAGTCCCCAATACCTAAGTTAACTTGCATTGAGGCCGGTCATCCAATTCCGGATGAGAATTCTTTTCGTGCTACAGAAGCAGCCATTCAACTTGTTCGCAATCTAACTGCAAAAGATACTGTTATCTTTCTCCTTTCAGGTGGTGCTTCCGCTCTTTTTGAGAAGCCTTTGATTCCTAGTGAAGAACTCGCAGATATTACGAATCAGTTGCTTTCTTGTGGAGCGGATATCGTGGAAATGAATACTTTACGTAAACGTCTCTCTGCCGTCAAAGGAGGAAAATTTGCAAGGCTTTGTGAACCTGCTCATATTTATTGTATCGTATTAAGCGATATTATTGGCGATCCACTCGATATGATTGCATCTGGCCCGGTGTATCCCGATTCATCTACATGCGAACAAGCATTACGCATTGCTCACAAATACAACTTAAAGCTTTCTGCGAAAGCTTGGGATCTTCTAAAAACTGAAACAATTAAAAATATAACGAATGTTGAAACAATCATCACCGGAAATGTTCATAGCCTTTGCGAAGCTGCTGCTATAAGCTGTGCTTCTCTCGGTTATCGGCCAATTATACTTAGCGACCAACTTACTTGTGAAGCAAGGGAGGCCGGTTCTTTTCTTGCTTCTATCGCTCGGACACATCGATATTCCAATGAATCACTTGCCTTTATTGTCGGCGGAGAAACTGTTGTCCATATCACAGGTAAAGGAAAAGGCGGTCGCAATCAGGAACTAGCTTTAGCCGCGGCACCATTTCTTTCCGGTATCCCCAATGCCGTCATTTTCAGTGTAGGAAGTGACGGTACCGATGGTCCAACAGAGGCTGCTGGTGGTTATGTAGATAGCAAAACATGTGAGACTCTCAAGCAAAACGGCTTGAATGTCTATGATATCCTGAAGGAAAATAATTCTTATCATGCTCTAAAGCTAACTAATGGTCTGATCATCACCGGAGCCACCGGAACAAATGTAAATGATTTCTCTGTTTTACTTATCAGAAAATTATAACGAAATCCCCTGACTTTTGTTTCAACCACAAAAAACATCTGCCGGATTCTTGCTATCCGACAGGTGTTTTAAGTATACAAATTAGCGTTATTGCCGCTGTCATGTTCTATCGCAATTCTTTATATAGAACATGAATATCTTCATAATGACCATCTTTCTTCAAAAAGCCGTTCGGTATTTTTTCCAGCTCATAAAATCCTAATCGCTCATACAGATGCCTCGCATGAACATTGCTATCTACAACAGCCTTAAACCGCATTAGTGAAAATCCGTTATCTCTTGCTTTACTTAAACAATCCATAACCAGCTTTTCTCCAATATGCTGTCCTCTTACCTTTGCGCTTACGGCATAGCTTGCATTTGCAATATGACCACATCTTCCAACATTATTTGGATGGAGAATATATAGACCCAATATCTCGTCCGAATATTCATCTACTGCAATGCCAGTGTATGTTTGCTCTGAAAAAAAATTTTCTGCATTTTCTTCAGTTAGAAGATCTAATTGTGGAAAGGCAATACCTTCACGAATAACCTCATTCCATATCTCCATCGCTCCCTTTACAAATGTTTTATCAAGCTGTTTTATAATAATTGACACTGCAATGTCCTCCAAATTCTAAAACGTCTTCCCGTTGTTGCATATACATACCATTTTTTCTACATTTGCTTTAATTATAACATGCTGACTTATATTAGTTCCACCTTAAATTTATTCATACAAAACACCGTCACTGTGTTTTTACGATTGACTGTAATCTCCGCCTTTTTCCTCCATAAGGATTTGCGTGAACATTTTGTAGATCGTTTTCGCTTCCTTGACCAATATCATTCTTCTTCAATTGATTTTTCGAATCTTTGACAAGCCTTGATTTTCCCATCTCCATGTGCTATACTGCAAATCGCTCAAGGATGATAAATATGGCATTTTGAGCAAATCTACACGTGAGTTCGAGACCTTCCTCACGTAAAACAAAACTAAAGGAGTAACTGAATATGAAAGATAAGAAAGTGTTGTTTACTGTTCAGGCTGCAGCCATCGCTGCAATCTATGTGGTGTTGACAGTGGTATTTGCACCGTTATCCTTCGGAGAAGTGCAGATCCGTTTTGCGGAAGCTCTGACTATTCTGCCGTTCTTCACACCGGCAGCGATCCCGGGATTATTTGTGGGATGTCTGCTTGGCAACTTCTTCGGTGGTGCGATTCCGATCGATATCATCTGCGGGAGTCTGGCAACTCTGGTTGCGGCTATGATTTCCAGACAGCTTCGTTTTAACAAGTGGCTGGTTCCGCTTCCGCCGATCGCAGCAAATGTGCTCGTTGTTCCGTTTGTACTTTTCTACGGATACGGCGTGAATCTTCCGATCCCGTTCATGATGCTGACTGTTGGTATCGGCGAGATCATCTCCAGCGGTATTCTCGGAATGGTCGTGCTGCTGGCTCTGGAACGCTATCAGAATGTACTTTTTAAAAATACATCATACACAAATGCGTGAACGATAACTACTGTATTTTATAAGCACTCTATTAACACAAAACACCGGACATCCATTTCCGCAAACAGATAGGTCTCTGTCGGAAACGAATGCCCGGTGTTTTATTATTCTTTATAATATTTTCAAAAATAGCATTTTTTGTAATACTTTGCATGTTTTATATTATGGATTCTTATTTCATCAGTCCTATTTGCAGTTCTGTCCTTCCGTCGTTTTCTTCCATCCGCATGGTTCCGTCGTATTTTTTCAGGTATGAACGCAGCCATCGTGGTTTATGTAATTTCTTTTTTTGCTCCTGCTGCCAGCTTAAGGCAATCAGCAGCTGTTGTCCTAAGCTCGTCAATGTCAGTCGTACCGGCTCCTGCGCTATACACGTCTGCCTGTTTTTCTCCTGACACACCGTTTCCAGAAGGCGAAACAGGAGCTGTGCCAGATCTGTCTGTTCGATTTTTCCGGCATCATATCCGTGACAGCTGCATTCGAGGATGAGCCCCTGCTTTTCCATGCGCTCACTCTGGTAATACAGGATGGCGTCCACCAGAGCGTCCCTGCAAAATGCTCCGGCCCGAAGGTTCTCATACTGTTGCTTCAGCTCTGACAGATATCGCTGCAGGCGGTCACTCTGTATCAAACGGTGTCCCTGTTCGAGCGCAGCAAGCTCCCTCATCTGTTCTTCCAGCACCCGCTGACACTCATCCAATGTATTCTGCTTCAATACGATCGCATGTGTCTCGATCAATTCCTGCTGATGCAGTAAATATTCCGACTCTTCCTTTATTTTTCTGCGTTGATACCGTATCAGCAGATATCCGATACTTAATATCAGCAGCAAATGCACCATGAAAGCAAACATATAGGCTGCAGACATTTGACGCTTGTCTATCATGCTCACAAAGTATGACCATGAAGTTGACCACAAAAATACGATAAATAACACGCTGAATATCTTTTTATGACGGATCTCAAAGCTGCGGTACTTTAATAGCAGTGAGCGGGTCGGTAGGTAAAATGCGGCAAAAACCGCCGCACATACCGGAATCAGCAGCAGATCTGCCCACTGTAGATCTGCCTGTCCCATAACCGGATTGCTCCTGCCCTCAATCAGATTTACAATCATCACAGCGATTGATGCAATCGCACCGCCTCCGACCATTTCACTGATTATGGCCGCAATCAGGACCTTCGGGGGCTCCGCCTTAAAAAAACAGCATAGCATCACGGCATCTGCCAGCGGCAATGCAATGGCGTTTGCCAACTGCAGATACATGCCCGCGGCGCTCTCTGATCCCATATTTGCCAGAATTGCGGTTGTCAGAAATTGCGCATAAAAGGATTTCACAGATGAGAACACAATGGCGATCCAGAGATGCTTGCGCCTTTCCAGCATCGTACACAGCATAATCCACATGCAGGTAAAGCCCATAGCTATATTCAGCATAAAGCGACCGTTTTCCTGAAGAAATGCTATCATTGATTCCAGTATTTTCACCTCTCTTATGTCTTTTATGGGTTTCGTTTATCGGCTGCCGTACCTCATACATTATATTCGTCCGACACTTTCCCGTAATCTCCGCATTATATCACCTGCATCATAGCCCAACGCAGAAACGCTTCCTTTGTCTTTTTCATATATCCTCTGCTGATAGGCACCCGCTCCATGTTTTTCATCACAAAGCCTTCGCGATCCCTTCTCAGCACTGCCGGAAAATAGACAATGTAGCTGTTATGGCATCTGCAGAAATCCATCTGCAAAATACGTTTCTCGATTTCCTGTAACGAATTGTGTACCTCAAAATTTCCATGTACGGTCACGACCATAGTGATTCGTCCCATACGTTCAAAATAAAGGATTTCTTCCTGACTCAGCAAAAGCTCTCTTGCGCCGTACATCGTAAAAAGAATTTTCTTTTGATGCTGAGCCCGCTCATGCAATACCTTATTCATGATCTCATCCACACGATCCGCAAACTGCTTCTTTAATGCATAAAACACATGCTTTGTATGATAAACCTCCGTCGCATAATGAAGGTAGTCTGTCAAATACACGATCTGACAATGCGGCCAGCGTTCATTCACCTCTGACGCAAGCTTGATACCGATTTCATTCTCCAGCTGTATATCCAGAAAAAGCACGTCCGGTGCCGTTTCAAGCTTTTCCAGCAATTCCTGTCCCGACCAAAAGCACTTGGTCTCTATCTCCAGTTTTCTTATCTTTCCATAATTTTCCAGAATCTTCTCCACGGTTCCGGACCAGATTTTATCGTCATCACAAATAGCTATGAACATTCGTTTCCACCTTCTGTTTTACAGTATTCCGCCTATTCGCGAACGCTCCTATCTTTGTAAAAAGCCGGGCTTTGCATTGCCCGGCTTTCATTTTATTATTCCTTTACACTCAGACGAACCAACGCTCTTTGCAGCTTCGCCTGTACAAGCTTATACTCCTGATCGGTCAGACCACCCTGAGCAAGCTTTGCGGAAGCACGCTCCTTCGCGCGACTCGCACGCTCTGCGTCAATATCTTCCTTCCACTCCCAAGTAGTCGCAAGCAGTCGGCAGCTGCCATCCATCATGGTCAGCATTCCGCCGATGCAGGCCGCCTCACGTCTCGTACCGTCCTCCAGCACAAGATGTGCCTCACCCATACCCAGCGCTGTACAGAAATTACAGTGTCCCGCAAGGATCGCCAGATCTCCGGTAATGCTTCTGCAGACAATACGCTCTGCGTCGCCTTGAAACAGCAGACCGTCCGGTGTACCGATGCTGATCGGAAATGTCCTCATAGACAGCCTCCTTTACTGATTCTTTGCCTTCTCAAATACGTCGTCAATCGTACCGGCAAACAGGAAGCAGCTCTCCGGAACATCATCGCACTCGCCGTTCAGAATCATCTTGAATCCGCGCAGTGTCTCCTTCAGCGGAACATACTGTCCCGGCATACCGGTAAACTGCTCTGCCACAGAAAAGCTCTGAGACAGGAAACGCTGTACCTTACGCGCACGGGTAACGGTCAGCTTATCCTCTTCGGAAAGCTCATCCATACCCATGATGGCGATGATATCCTGAAGCTCCTTATAACGCTGCAGTACTCTCTGTACTGCACGGGCAATCTCATAATGCTCCGTACCTACGGTCTCCGGAGCCAGAATACGGCTGGTGGAATCCAACGGATCTACCGCCGGATAGATACCCTGACTAGCGATGTCACGGGAAAGTACCGTGGTCGCATCCAAATGGGTAAATGTCGTAGCCGGAGCCGGGTCTGTCAGGTCATCCGCAGGCACATAAACTGCCTGTACGGAAGTGATGGAGCCTTTTCTCGTAGAGGTGATACGCTCCTGCAGTGTACCCATCTCCGTAGCCAGTGTCGGCTGATATCCTACTGCGGACGGCATACGTCCAAGCAGCGCGGAAACCTCCGAGCCTGCCTGTGTGAAACGGAAAATGTTATCAATAAACAGCAGCACATCCTGATTCTTCACATCACGGAAATACTCTGCCATGGTCAGACCGGACAGTCCGACTCTCATACGCGCTCCGGGCGGCTCATTCATCTGTCCATATACCAGAGCTGTCTTATCGATAACGCCGCTCTCCTTCATCTCATTGTACAGATCGTTACCCTCACGGGTACGCTCACCGACTCCGGTAAATACAGACAGACCGCCGTGAGCTGTCGCCACGTTATGGATCAGCTCCATGATCAGTACGGTCTTACCTACACCGGCACCGCCGAACAGACCGATCTTACCGCCCTTTGCATACGGGCAGATCAGATCTACGACCTTGATACCGGTCTCCAGAATCTCTGTCGCCGGCATCTGCTCCTCATAGGCCGGAGCCGGACGATGGATCGCCCAACGTTCCTTCGCCTCCGGCGCCGGAATATTATCTACCGGATCACCAAGCAGATTGAATACACGTCCCAGACATTCCTCGCCTACCGGAACTGTGATAGGGCCTCCTGTATCCAGCGCCTTCGTTCCGCGGACGAGACCATCCGTAGAATTCATGGCAATACAGCGAACCGTATTATCTCCAATCTGCTGAGCTACTTCGGCTGTCAGCTTGACGCCGTTGTTGTCAATTTCAATCGCGTTCAGCAGCGCAGGCAGCTCATCATGTCCGAAACGGATGTCCAGAACAGGACCGATGACCTGCACTACCTCACCAATATGTTTTTCGCTCATTCCAGAATCTCCTTATTTTGTTTCATCTTAGATTCATCTATTTATCAAGCATCGCTTGCATTTTCTCTGTATCAGATGCCTTCCGCACCTCCAACAATCTCTGTGATTTCCTGCGTAATGCTTGCCTGACGTGCGCGGTTATAATGCAGATTCAGACGATCGATCATCTCCTCTGCATTGCTGGTTGCCGCCTCCATGGCCGTACGTCTCGCAGCCAGCTCACTCGCCACGCTCTCACATACACCGCCATAGATCAGACCTGCAAGATATTCCGGCACAATCGCATCAAATACCTCGGATGCATTCGGTTCATATAGGATCAGATCTCTGATGGGCTTCTTTTCCTCTTCCTTCACCACAAGATCCGCCAACGGCAGCGCCGCCAGCACGTCTGCCTGCTGTGAAAGCATCGACAGAAAACGTGTATAGCACAGATCCACATGTCCAAACCGACCCTCGCGATACGCCCTGCACAGCAGATTCGCCATCTCAAAGCAGTCAGCCACAGATACATCCGCAATCTCCGCGAATTCCTCCGTCAGACATTCTATACCACGACGTCTGGCATACTCCACCGCCTTCTTACCGATAGGCAGCACCATAAAATCCTTTCCCTGCACCTCTGCCTCCAGACGCTTGAACAGGTTGGCGTTATATCCACCGGCCAGTCCGCGATCGCCCGCGATCATCACATAGCAGCATTTATTCTCAGACGACTGTTTGGCATATACTGAGGAAAAATCAGTATTTCCATTGGCAATCTCCTGCAAAGTCCTGTGCAGCGTCTGAAAATACGGGCGGCAGGCATCAGCCCGCTCCTTTGCCCTGCGCAGCTTGGAGGATGCTACAAGCTCCATAGCTTTGGTAATCTGCATCGTGCTCTGCACGCTCTTGATACGCAGTTTTACCGCTTTCATGTTTGCAGCCATCTATAACTCCTCCGATCACTCTCTATTTCGCTGGGCGCGTATCCAGAAACTGTCGTGTATACGCCTCCAGAGACTTCTTCATTTTTTCCTCGGTATCTGCCTCTAGCTTACCGGTCGAGCGGATCTCCTGCATCGCTGCAGCCCCGTCAACATCCGTATCAAGCCATGTGAACAGTCCGGATTCATAGCTTCTGACATCCTCTACCGCCACTTCAGACAGAACACCCTTCGTTACCGCATACAGGATCGCCACCTGCTTCTCTACCGGAACCGGCGCGTTCTGATTCTGCTTCAGTACCTCAACGATACGTGCGCCCTGATCCAGACGAGCCTTTGTGTCGGCATCCAGATCGGAACCGAACTGTGCGAAGCTCTGCAGCTCACGATACTGAGAATAGATCAGCTTCAAGGTTCCCGCTACCTTTTTCATCGCCTTGATCTGAGCGTTGCCGCCCACTCGGGATACAGAAATACCCGGGTTTACCGCCGGCATAACGCCGGAGTGGAAAAGCTCGGTCTCCAGAAAGATCTGACCGTCCGTAATAGAGATCACGTTGGTCGGAATATACGCGGATACGTCTCCGGCCTGAGTCTCAATGATCGGCAGAGCCGTCAGTGAGCCGCCGCCATGTGCGTCATCCAGCTTCGCTGCACGCTCCAAAAGTCTGGAGTGCAGATAGAATACATCACCCGGATAAGCCTCACGTCCGGGCGGACGACGGATCAGCAGGGACAGCGCACGGTAAGCTACCGCATGCTTGCTCAGATCATCATAAACGATGAGCACATCCTTGCCCTGATTCATAAAGTATTCGCCCATTGCGCACCCGGAATACGGTGCAATATACTGCAGCGGACTCGCCTCCGATGCCGTAGCTGCCACGACGATGGTGTAATCCATTGCGCCGTTCTTAGTCAGATTCTCCACCAGTGTCGCTACGGTGGAACGCTTCTGTCCGATCGCTACATAGATACAGATCACATCTTCACCCTTCTGATTTATGATCGTATCTGCCGCCAGAGTCGTCTTACCGGTCTGACGGTCGCCAATGATCAGCTCACGCTGTCCTCTTCCGATCGGTACCATGGAGTCGATGGCCTTGATACCGGTCTGCAGCGGCTGATTTACTCCCTTTCTCTCACAGATACCCGGAGCCGGACTCTCGATCGCCCGAAACTCATCGGTCGCGATCGGACCTGCACCATCGATCGGCTGTCCCAGCGCATTCACTACGCGGCCGATCATCGCCTTGCCTACCGGTACGGATACAACCTTGCCGGTACGTTTTACCGTCTGTCCCTCACCGATTCCGGAATCGTCTCCGAACAATACAATGGAGACACTGTTTTCCTCCAGATTCTGTGCCATTCCGAAGCTGCCATCCTCAAATTCCAGCAATTCACCTGCCATACAGTTGATCAGACCGCTCGCTCTCGCGATACCGTCACCAACCATCAAAACGGTGCCTGTCTCATCCTGCTGAATAGCGTTCTCATAATATTTGATCTGGCTTCGGATGACCTTTGAAATTTCTTCAGGTTTTAACTGCATAACTATTCCATCCTTATCATAAGATCTGTTACACTACCAACTCATTTAATTTTCTGGAAATACCGGACAAGCGGCCGGAAATCGTGCCGTCCATCTGTCTGCCTTCCAGTTCTACCCGCAGACCTGCGAGCACCGTCGGATCTGTCTTCTGGATCAGAGAAATCCGTTTTCCGCTGATCTTCTCCAGTCTCTCCGTCAAAGCCTGCATCTGTGATTCGCTCAGGCGAACCGCTGCAGTCACCACGGCCTCCGCTATATTCTGGTCTGCATTGTATCTGCGTGTGAACTCCTCACAGCATCCTGCATATTCCCGCAGAATCCCCCGTTCACACAATATCTTCAAAAAATTCACTAAATAGCGCTGTACCCGGGCACCCATGGCAGTCTCGATCATCTCCGTCCGTTCATGCTTCGGAATGGACGGCTCTGACAGCAGTCTCATATAGTCCGGATTTTCCCGGAAAAGCTGCCGGATCTCCTTCATCTGCTCCATAATGATGTCCGTAAGCTGCTCTTCGGCGGCAAGTTCATATAAGCTGCCGCCATACAGTCTGGCAGTCTGCGTCATGATGCCTCACCTACATTCGCAATAAATTCATCAATCAGTTTCGCGTGATCCTCTTCACTTACCTCACGTTCAATCACCTTACCGGCAATCTCCACTGCAATTTCACCAATCTCGTTCTTGACTTCATTGACTGCCTTGCGTCTCTCCTGCGCAATATTGATCTCAGCCTTCTCTTTGATGGCAGCCGCCTGTCTCTGGGCTTCCCTGATCATCTCCTCGCTCTGAAGCGTCGCTGTTCTCTGTGCAGTGGTCATGATTTCATTCGCCTTATTCTTTGCGTCCTGCATATTCTGCTCATATTCCGTCTTCATGGCCATGGCATCTTCCTTTGCCTTTGCTGCATCCTGCAGCTGAGCGTCCGCCATCTCCTGACGTTTTTTCAGCATCTCCTTTACAGGCTTGAATAAAAAACGTTTGATCAGATACATCTGGATAAAGAGGTTACAAATCTGTGCAATGAAGTTCCATGGCACAATTCCTACGAGTTCCTGTACCTGCATGCTCTAACCTCCTGTTCTCACATTTACCGCATACCGCGGTATTCTGCAGAATAATGTTGTTTTTATTATCCCAGCAGTCTCATGAAGGAACCCGGAGCAACGAAGATCAGCAGCAGACCGGTAACGAAACCGTAAATACCTGTGGTCTCTGCGATCGCACAACCCAGAAGCATGGTTGATGTTACGTCACCTTTGCACTCCGGCTGGCGTCCGATTGCTTCCAGCGCTTTTGCTACAGCGTTACCTTCACCGATACCGGGGCCGATACCGGAAATCAATGCACATCCTGCACCGATTGCACAACCTGCCAATGCGATACCTTTTGCTAAGATCTGAAAATCCATAATAAAATCCTCCTGTGATATAATGTTAAATAATCAATTTTCAACTATAAAAATTCTGTCTGTTGTCATTAACCCTCTGCTGCATTTGCGATATACATCGTCGTCAGCATACAGAAAATAAACGCCTGCATGACGCCCGAGAACCAGTCAAAATAGACGGAAAGGATCGCCGGAATACCGACATCCAGAATCGGGATCTGTGCAAGTACGTCTCCGAGTACGCCCGGAAGCAGTCCCAGCAATGCGGAGCTGGCCACTGCGAGCGCTGCGTAGATCAATCCGTTGATAACAACACCCGACAGGATATTGCCAAAGTGACGACATGCCATACTGACCGGTGTTGCAAGCTCTGACAGAATATTAAACGGCGTCATGACTGCGATAGGTGTCGTAAATCCTTTCAGATATCCGCCAAAGCCGCTCGTCTTGATCTTCTGCGCTGTGATCATGATAAAGACCACTACTGCCCATGCCGCCTCAGTCGAAAGATCTGATGTCGGGCTTCGCAGTCCGATCAGACTGATCAGATTGGATACCACACTTGTTGTAAATAAAGCCGCCACAAAGGGAATCATGTAGCGGAACTTCTCACCCATGTTTCCGATGACAAACTTGTCTGCCGTCTCTACCAGCATCTCTGCCACGGCCTGCCGTCTGGAGATCTTCTCCACCTTCAGGTCGTGCGTCAGCCATATGCACAAACCTGTGATCAGCAGCATGATCAGCCAGCTTACCACCAGCGTCTCGGTAATCTGGAATTTTCCCAAAATCGGAAAATCAATGGGAAACGTGTAAAATATCCGTCCCCCGGTGATATTTATGTCCATTTCTTTTCCACCTCCTATCCGGCTGTGTCTTAATATTTGCGTAACTGCTCAATTCCTTCACAGCTACAAATTCTCCTATATATTATCCCATGTGGGAGAATTCACTTTGTCACAGCTTCCTGCCTCTTCCGATGATGCCCACCAGCTTGATCACCGCTGTCGGAAACAACAGCGGAAGCAGTCCTGCCGCAAACTGAAAACACGGAGCCACGATCGCCACAATGCACCAAAGTCCCTGCATCATCATTCGCTGGGTATAACTCGCCTTCATATGGTTCCTCGCCGCAGACTCATCCTCTATGGACACGACCTTCTGCACCGTCAATGCCATCAGGAAAAAGTTCAGCACCACAACAAAACCGCCGCCCAGTCCTCCGAGCATCACACGATAATCAAAGGGCACCTGATCCGGCACCAGCAGATGAAATACGCCAAAGGCGATCCACATCAGTACCACGCCGATCCCTGTCCCCACAGCTACCCGCTTCGTCTCCGTCCTCACTGCCGGCTGCAGCTTTGCAAACATCTTCCCCATATCTTCCGTCCTCACTTTATAAATGTCTGTTAAAGGAGACCTTTTTCTTTCTGTTCTCCTTCTTCTCGCGCTTCGTCACGGTCAGGTACAGCTTATACGCGACCATGAAAGAGCTCCCCAGTCCAAAAAAGAATCCGGGAATATAGATCCACTCCCCGAATCCGAAGGAATCCGTCAGCCACCAGCAGACCCCGATGCAGACCAGCAGAGGAGTAATAAACGAAAGACCAAACTGCGTCAGCATGGTCAGCTGCTTTGATATATTCATCCAGTGCTTCATGCCCCGCCCTCCTGTCTGCATAATTGGTAAATCTCCTAAAATATGTTTCTATCAAATCTCTCTTTCTCAAGAACCCATATAGTCAAATACTATCATGAATTTTGACAAATAGCAATGATTTTGTGCAACATGTGCTAAAATATACTGTTAAATTTGTGACAATTTACCTTGAGAGATTTCCGCACTTTTCCGGGCTTTTTCCCGCAGATCTACTCCCCGCTCTCTGAGAATCCTGCGTCCCTGCGTATCCCGTGCTTCCACCAGCTCCATGGGCTGCCCGTTCAGTGTCGCCGATACCAGTCCGTCTACACCATCATAAACCAGCTTTAAAGAGAAAAACGGATAATCTTCATCCATCAGGCGAAAGAAGATCTTATCTCCTTCCCAGAGATTCAGATTCCATACCGCCTCGATATCCACCCATTCCAGTTCCCCCTCATCACATGCGATCGGGGTTCCCTCAAATCCGTCCGCCGAAAAAAGCGACATATATTCCGTCACTCCACCGCCGGATACAAACGTCACAATTCCACGATATTTATATGAGGTCAACGTATATCCCGTCTCCTCCAGAACCTCCCGCAGCAGACATTCCTCCGGACTCTCATTTTCCTCAAAATGCCCTCCCACACCGATCCACTTATCTTTATTGACGTCATTTTTCTTCACAGTACGGTGCAGCATCAGATATTTCCCGTCTTTTTCTATATAACACAGAGTACTGAGTCCTGTTTTGTTTTTCATTTTACCCTCCACATGTTTTTCAAACATCATAGCATGTATTTTTATTTTCTCAATATACAATCTCACATCACTGTCAGAATATTCATTCAAAAAAGAGCCAACAGCAAACCGCCATTAGCTCTTTCCGCTATCTTATTCTCCGAAAGCCCAGCTTTCTACTTCTTGCACACTTGGAATAGAGTCTGCCGCACCGGATCTGGAAACCGTGATCGCAGATGCCTTGGCAGCCAACGCCAGTCCATCCTGCACCGGCATATGCTTTAACATAGCTGCTACAAAGTATCCGGTAAAAGTATCTCCCGCAGCAGTCGTATCTACCACTTTCACTTTACAGATATCCTGATAATATCTTCCCATTTGATCCTGATATACGGATCCATGGCTGCCCAGCGTGAGTACAACCCCTGCTTCCGGATATAATTCCTTCATTTTTTCAAGAATCTTATCCGGATCCTGTTCCCCTGTCATCTGATATCCCTCGATCTCATTCACCATAAACAGGCTTACTTTTTTTAAGTCGCAGGCATCCAGCAATGCATCAAAAGGTGACGGATTCAGTATAATCATCATCTTCTTCTCGTATGCTCGATCAATGATATAATCCAGTGAACTGATCTCATTCTGAAGCACAAGGATATCTCCCGCTTCAAAATTCTCCAAAACGCCATCCACGTATTCTTTTGTAATCCGGCGATTGGTTCCCGCATACAGCAAAATACAGTTCTGACCGGTTCTGTCGACCTGAATAATCGTATGACCACCCGGTTCCTCCAGCTTGCTGATAAACTCGGTATCCACGTGATTTTCTCTACACTTTTCCAGCAGAATATCCCCGTCCGTTCCGATGATCCCGGCATGATAGACCGGCACTCCCGCGCGGGACAACGCAATCGACTGATTCAGCCCCTTTCCACCACAGAAAATACTTCTCCCATCCGATGTCAACGTCTCCCCGGCCGTCACCATATGATCTACCTGATAGACATAATCCACATTCAGTGAACCGAAATTTAATACCTTCATGTTTCCTCCATCTGCGTCTCCGACCAGACCAAACTTTTATTCACAAAAAATAATTTTATTTCTTTAAAATATAATCTGTCAGCCCTTTTACAAAAAGCAATCCGGCCATTGCACCTTGATCCATGACCCCTAGCGCAACATTTCTGTGTACGGCTGCTTTCCCAAATTTCGGCAACATTTCTCTGGTTGCTTCAGCTCCTTTCTCCGCTCCATCCCGCGCCGCTACACATACACCGGCAAGATTTTTTCCTTCCTCGGCCGCTTTTCTTGCTTCATCCGCTGCAGCAGCAATGGCATCCAACACGGTACAGTCTCCACGCTCACATTTTCCGCGTTTCACAATTCCTGCACTATATCCTTCAAGAAACAGAACAACACCTTCTGCATCCATACCGTCTTTCCCCGCAAGATTTTTTCCTCCGAATGCAATTCCGGTTCCCATCAACATTCCCATGGTAGACGGAACAATATCTGTCATTTCCATTCCAATTTTGCGAATTTTTTTTGCAAAATCCGATTCATCCATTTCCTCAAGTATCTTTGGCATAGCGCAGAATCCTTTTCTCATGGTTAATCCAAGATCACCGTCTCCCATCCGACTATCCATCTCACACAATAATTCCTCATTTTTTTCAAACTGTAACGCAATTGAGCGAAAAAGTGCCGGCAGCTGTTCTATCGTTATCCTTTCCATAATATTCCTCTCCATTTTTGAATCATATCATCAGTTCTGTTTATAAAACGGCGTATCCACCGGCATCTCAAACCACGCTTTCAATTCCTCATCTACTTTGCATACTGTGATAGATGCACCTGCCATTTCCATACTGGTTGCAAACTCACCAACCCAGCTTCTGTAAACCCGGATCCCTCTGGAATTTAAATAGCAAATGACGTCATTTGCAAGAATATACTGTTCATCCAAAGGGGTACTTCCAAGACCGTTGATCAAAATTGCAACTTCCTCGCCCTCTTTTACTTCCATATCTTTTAAAATCGTATCACAACTCTCTTTTGCAATCTCTGATGATGTCATGATCGGTCCATTCCAGACTCCGGGCTCTCCATGAATTCCCATACCCATCGCCATTTCATTTTCCTGTAATTCAAAATTCGGTTTGCCTTTCTCAGGAATAATACACGGTGTCAGTGCAAATCCTACCGTCCGGGTATTCTCTTTGGCCTTCTGGGCCGCATCATAAACCTCCTGAAGATTCCCCATTGACATTGCTCTCGCTCCCGCTGCTTTGTACATAAAGAAAATTCCCGCCACACCACGACGAACATTCACATCATCACTGCTGTTCACATCATCCGCCCCAACAATAGACATCGTCTCAATATCATCCATTTCCAGACGTTCCGAAGCATCATCAAACACCATAATATCTCCGGTATAATTTCCATATAGAAAAAGGACTCCCGCTCCCGCTTCCACTTCCTTCGCAATGTAATAAATCTGTTTTCCGGAAGGCGACTGGAATACATCTCCAACACCGCATCCATCCAGCATTCCTTTTCCGACATAGCCCAAAAATAAAGGAAGATGACCATTTCCGCCTCCCGTAACGATGGCAACCTTGCCTTCCACCTTCTCTGCCGTGCAATAGCATCTCAGATCATCTGCAGCACATTTCACTCTCCCCCGATGTACCTCGTAAATACCTCTGAGCATCTCATCTGTGTAGTCTTCTGCACGATTCATAATTTTTTTCATACTCTTTTTCTCCTTTATTTTTTTCAAAAGCACAGAAATCCTGACAGCGCCACTCTCTATGCCCTGTCAGGATTTCCTCAGCTTTTGTTATTTATCTAATACTTCTTTTACCAGTTTTACAGCAGAACTGGTACCCACACGCGCACATCCGGCTTCAATAAACGCTTCCAGATCTTCTATGCTACGCACACCGCCTGCTGCCTTCATCTTCACGTTTGGTCCGATGTTCTTCTTAAACAGCAAAATATCTTCCAATGTTGCGCCTCCAGTACCAAAGCCCGTTGATGTCTTAATAAAATCTGCGCCTGCATTGGTTACAGCTTTACAAAGTGCGATCTTCTCTTCTTCTGTCAGATAGCAGGTCTCAATAATAACCTTCAGAATCTTATCTCCCACTTCTTTTTTCAGCGCTGCGATTTCTTCCTCAACCGCTTTAAAATCACCGTTTTTCACATCTGTAATATTTACCACCATATCCACTTCGTTTGCACCGTCTGCCAGCGCCTGACGTGTCTCCACAAGCTTCGCCTCCGTCACGCTGTAGCCCAGCGGAAAACCGACAACTGTACAGATATTGATCTTCTCACCATAAGTATCATGCACTCTCTTAATATAGCACGCCGGAATACATACCGATGCGGTCTGAAACTCTATCGCCTCATCACATAGATGCTTAATGCTCTCCCATGTCGCAGTTGGCTTTAATAATGTATGATCTACATAATGTAACATTTCTTTTGGCTGCATTTCTATTTCCTCCAATAATTTATTTAGTAGTATTATGATACTTCCCTTTATGTTTGTCAATCATTTCACGAACCCATCCCACCGACATATCGTCTTCACTGATCCAAATTCTGTATACTATTTTCCGTAGTCATCCTTCCATACACCGCTGATAGCAACAACAGAATGACCCTTAGTTTTTCTGCGTGCGCTTTTGCTGTAAGGTATCTGCTAGCACCGCGATGATGATGATCGTGCCAATAACGACCTTCTGCCAGTAAGCGGAAATATTCAGAAGATTCATTCCGTTATTAATGACTGCAATCACTGCTACGCCAAACATCGCACGCGCAACAGAGCCACGTCCACCATTTAGGGAAGTACCGCCAAGTACACAGGAAGCAATCGCAAACATCTCGTATCCTTCACCAATATTCGGCTGACCATTCTGTAATTTAGATGCCGTAACCACACCCGCCATACATGCCGTGACAGAACAGAGCATATGGCTGATCAGTGTTACTTTTTTTACATCAATACCTGCCAGATGCGCCACATTTTTATTTGAGCCAACGGCAAAAACGTGCCGTCCGAAAATCGTCTTTGACAGAATAAAGTGCATGATAAATACAATGATAACCGTAAAAATTACACTCGTCGGAATCATACCGTTTGGAAAATTCCCGGTAACGATCAGGCGCTTTGCCCCGAGACATCCGAAATTAGAATCCAGTCCATAGATCGGACCGCCTCCACTGATGATATAGGCCAGACCTCTGAGTATCGTCAAAAATGCCAGTGTACAGATCATGGGGATCAAACCACCATATGCTATCAAACTGCCGATCACTCCGCCAATGATCACACCTATTACTATCGCTGACAGGATCAGAATAAATAACGCTGTCAGAGAGTTCATCTGCCCCACCTTGGATGCGATCAGCGCTGCCACAACGCCCGTTACCGCCATCTGCGATCCTACGGAAATATCAATACCGCCAAGAATAATGGCAAAGGACAGACCCGAGGCCAGTAATGCATTTACACACATCTGGGACAAAAGATTCATAACATTTATACTTGAGAAAAAGTTCGTATTCATGATGCCGAAAAATAAGCACAGCAACACTAGAAATACAACTATCACATTATTCGAAATTATTTTTTTGACCTTTATTTCTTTCATTAGTTTTCCCTTTCTATGATAAAATATGATGTATGATCATGCAGAGGTAATACTTGCTGCTCCAATCAACGATGCTTCAGATAATTCATCTGCTTCGAGTTCTCCGCTGATCCTGCCCTCACGCATAACATATACACGATCCGCTATACCGATGATTTCCGGCATTTCCGAAGAAATCATGATAATCGATCCGCCGTTTTCCACAAACTTGTACATTAGTGAATAGAACTCCGATTTCGCATTTACATCAATTCCTCTAGTTGGCTCATCCAATATCAGAATCTCCGAATTGGCTGCAAGCCACTTTGCAAGGATCACTTTTTGCTGATTACCACCGGAAAGGGTGGACGTAATACTTGATATATCAGGCGCTTTGATCGCCAGCTTTTCTTTATATTCCGACGATACATCCGCTTCCCATTTCGTATTCACCAGCCCTCTGTGTCCATGTGCTAAAAGACTGGGAAGACCAATATTTTCTGAAATAGCCTTTTCAAGAAGTAACCCCGTACGTCGACGATCCTCCGTCACAAAACCGACCTTTTTCGCTATCGCATCTGACGGTTTACGGAAAACAATTTCTTTTCCATGGAGATACATTTTACCGCTTTCATGTGTCGTTGCACCAAAAATAGCCTCCATCGTCTCCGTCCGGCCTGCTCCTACCAGACCATAAAAACCTAAAATTTCTCCTTTATTAAGATGAAAATTAATATTCTGAAAAAGCTTTCCACTAGAAAAGTCTTCTACGCGGAATACTTCTTCTCCGATTGTATGTTTGTGACGATTATAATAATCTGTCAGATTCTCTCTTCCGATCATATTCGCTACGATTTCTTTTTCATTCGTATCTTTGATCATCATTTCTTTTGTTTTGCAACCGTCGCGGAATATTGTGACACGATCGCAGATTTCAAACAATTCTTTCATACGGTGTGTTACATAAATCAGGGCAACCCCTTTTTCCTTCATTCTCTGAACCTGTCGGAACAATGATGTGATCTCCTTTTCAGAAAGTGAAGATGTCGGCTCATCCAAAATCACTACTTTTGAATTTTTCGATACTACCTTGGCGATCTCAACCATCTGTTGTTCTGCCGCCGACAGATCACGGCAATAGGCTTTCACATCAATGGACAATCCCATTTCATCAAGAACCTTCTGTGCATTCTTCTCCATTAATTTATAATCAAGGCAAATACCTTTGCGCGGTTCGCACCCAAGATAAATATTCTGCGCAACCGTCAGATCTGGTGCAATGCTAAGTTCCTGCTGAATAACAGAAATCCCTGCATCCAATGCCTCTTTCGGTGATTTAAATGTACATTCCTTTCCTTCTAAATATATCTTTCCCTCCGTTGCCGTATATACAGATGCAATTATTTTTATCAGAGTTGACTTTCCGGCACCATTTTCTCCAACAAGCGCATGTGCTTCTCCGGGATAAAAATCAATGCTGATGTCTGTAAGTGCTTTTACACCGGGAAAGGTCTTGGAGATGTTTTTTACCTGTAAACAAGCTTCCATTTTCTTCATTCCTTTCGTTGTTTTCTATAATGCCAGCGAGCACGGACACCGCTCATCGGTGACACTGAACCTTCTTTTCATAAGAATATGCCGGGCATAACTGCCCGGCATATTCTCAACTTATAATAAGCAGTTTATAAAACTATACCGTTTTCAAAATAAACTCCTGCTGGATTATTTACCCAACTCCTCTGCTGCATTTTCAGCAGTGATGATATACGGATTGATCATGATAACCTGATCATCAACTTCACCTGTGGTGAAATATTTCGCCATCTGTTCAACGATACCTCTGCCGATACCAACAGGATCCTGTGCGATCTCGGATACCCATGTCTTGCCGTTCTCTGCATCAAGCATAGCTTCAAGCGCTTCCGGATTTCCATCAAATCCAACGACCTTACAGTCAGAACCTGCCGCCTTAATCGCTGCCATAGCTCCGGTTGCCGCCGGATCGCCTGCGCAGAATACTGCTGCACAATCCGGATTTGCTACAAGGATCGTCTCCATGATTTCCTGTGCGCGGTTTGCGTCGCCTTCATAGTTATAGCCTGAAAGCACATTACGATCTGCCTCTTCCAACGCCTGAAGTGCGCCATTCTCGCGATCCAGTGTAGAAACTGATTCCGGATTGCCTATAATCGCTACCGTATCTCCGTCCTCTGACAATCTGATCAGTTCTTCTCCGCCAAGTACACCACCCTGAAAATTGTCTGTACCAACGAAAGAAATAACATTTGTCAGATCTGCTGCCTTAGAGTCAAAGTTAAACATTGCCACACCGTTTGCTGCCGCCTCATTGATACCCGGTACGCAGCCTGCTGCATCATTGCATGCAAGTGCAATGGCGTTACATTTGTTTGCTGTGAAATTCTGAATCGCATTAATTGCCTTATCCGCTTCCAGATTACAGTCTGTGATATTGTACTGATCCTCCTGCAAACCGATCTCCTGACATCCCAAACGGATTCCTTCGTCAACCTTCTGATAGAACACATGCTCATAAGATCCAACTATAAAGCCCCAATTCATTTCAGAAAAATCACCCTCAATCTCGAGAGGTTTGCTGTTTCCTGCCATCGCTACTGCTGACAGTGAAGTCACCATCATAACTCCAACTAATGTAGATGCTGCAATTTTCTTCAGTTTCATGTTTTTTCCTCCTTGAATTAAAATATTAAATAGTTTTTGCTACTAAAGCAATGTCCCCACATCGCCTTAATATTCTCTTTTTATGCGGCATTGCCGCTGCAATTATGCCAAAATGAGGCTTATTTTTTCCTCATATGGTGAATAATCTATCAGATCAGACCTGTCATTTGTGATCAGATAATCTGCACCGCCGTCTATATCAAAAGCCTTTATAAAATACCTTTTATTAAACTTTGTGTGATCTGCCATGACAAAACAGCGATTGGCCGAGCGGCAAATTGCCCTTTTTGCCGATGCTTCCGTAACTTCCGATGTTGAAAACCCAAACTCAGCATCAATTCCATTGATTCCTATGAACGCTTTCTCTACTGTCAGATACGACATCTGCAGCTCCATAAAAGCCCCTTCCACAGTGTTCATTCTCTTATTCAGAGAACCGCCTATTACCATAACCGAGTATGATTCATTCTCCTGAAACAGCATCGCCACCGACAGCGAACTGGTAATCACCTTCAATTCCTTCAAATCACTGTCCTGAATCAGAAAAGCCAGTTCATTCGTAGTAGTAGAGCCATCCAGGAAAATCGTGTCTCCATCCTCTATAAATTCCAGTGCCTTTTGCGCAATGATATGTTTCTCCTCAGGACATTTCACTACAAGATCCTGAAAATAAAATAACGATGAATTTGAGTATTTTACTCTTGCCCCACCGTGGGTACGTACGATTCGGTTTCCTTTTTGAAGCTCCTCCAGATCTTTCCGTATCGTAACTTCTGATACAGAAAACAGCGTACTCAATTCCTGTACACTTGCCGAATCATTTTTTAAAATATACTGCTCTATCTTTTCCTGTCGTTCATCCGTAAACATATCCTGCTTTAGTTATCAAGTCCCTCCGGCTTACGAAAACGTTATTTCGAATGCTTTTGTTTTATTTCTCTTGATATTTTCCTTTCATTTCGTTTCAAATTTCATTTTCTTTTCTTTATGCACTAAATCTATCCCACTTTTCATAAAATGTCAATAGTATTTTAATATTTTTTCTTTTAATATTTGTCATTTTGACGCTTTTCACAGTTTGTGTTTATATTTTTGCAGCATATTGACCTAACCCCTTCTTTCACACTCAAACGAAAACAAACATTTCTTTGTTGATTTTATTTGCTTTCGTTTTTGTTATTATCTATCTTGACTTTGATATTCTAAAATGATATATTCAAATTAATTATTAAGGAAAATGAGGTGACGGAGCATATGGATCAATATTTAACCAAAACCGATACTCTCACTCGCGATTGCATCGACAGTTTAGCCGCACTTTATCCTCAAAAATACCGGACACTCAACACCTCCCACAACGGAGGAGTCTTGATTCGCAGAAATCTTCCGGAGCACAAGGTGCGACTCATTGTCAGCAGCGGAGGCGGGTGTTACCCCTTGTCCGCCGGATATCTGAGCAAAGAACTGGCTGATGCTTCCGTCAACGGAAATATCCGCTCCGCTCCAAGCGCTTACGATATTTATGAAACTGCGAAGGCCATCGGTCGAGACAAGGGAAGCATTCTTATTTATAACAACTTCATGGGTGACTATCTCAACAACGATCTTGCATGTGAGCTGCTTCATCTTGAGAATATAGAAAGCAGGCTCTGTCCCTGTACCGATGACTGCCTCTCCGTTCCTGCCGGCACTCCCCGTCACGAACGAACCGGGCTCACAGGCTTGCTTTATTTACTTAAGATCGGTTCCGTCTGTGTGCGCAAAGGATTAACGCTCGATGAAACTCACCGTATTCTTCTACATGCTAACGATCGCATCAGCTCCGTAACCATCACTTTTGATTTTCATCAGCATGCAATCTGTCTGGGAAACGGTTTTTCCGGAGAGCCTCCGGTATTGACCTATCCCGATCGTTTTCATATGAGTCAGGCTGCATCAACAGTATATGATCTCTTAACCTCCGATCTGCTGCCACAATCCGGAAACAAACTCAGTATTCTGGTCAGCCGACTGGAACAGACCCGCTGCGAAGAAGCCTATATTTTTACAAATGAGATCAGAAAATACGCTTCACACCTTCATCAAATTACTGATATCAACATTGATTATTATACTTATCTTCTAAATACACACGGCTTTTTCGTCAGTATGCTCTGCGTCGATGATATACTGCAGCCATTCTGGATAGAAGATTCACCGATCACTCTATAACCAAACACATTTTCCAAAACAGGAGGTGGAAAAAATGGGATATCTGACCAATCCGGATCGCCTTACAAAAGACTGCATCGATGGCATGGCATTGATCTATCCCGATCGTGTACAGACGCTTAAATCCTCATATAACGGACGAGCTCTTTTACACAACCCCATTCATGCTAATCGTGTAAATATCATTACCAGCGCCGGCGGACTTGGTGGTCCTTTTGCCGTCGGTTTTCCTACCGGAGAAGATTTTTGTGATGTCGGGATTAACGGCGGTCCATGTGCTGCACCAAGCGCCTACGATATTTACGAAGCAGCCAAATATATCAACAGCCCGCACGGATACATCCTAATCTACAACAATTTCATGGGAGACGGACTAAACAATGATCTTGCTCTGGAATTATTAGAATTAGAGGGTTATCGCGGTCGTCTCGTACCTGTACATGACGATTGTCTGTCTGTCGATGCAAATGCTCCGCGCGACGAACGCACAGGATTGATCGGCGGTTCTCTTTTAACTACCAAGATTGCCTCGGCTGCCGCAAAAGAAGGACAGTCCCTAGATGAAATAGCAAGTTTGCTTTCTCACGTCGGCAATCGCATGAGCAGCCTAAATGTTACATACGATTTTCAAAATCAGACTATCATGCTTGGCGAAGGTATTTCCGGAGAAAAAGCCCGTATCATCCATCAAAATTGTTTCACGCTTCAAGATTCCGTAAAGCTTGCGTACAATTATCTTTATCAGGATCTGAAGCCCTGTAAAGATGAAAATCTTCACTTAGTCGTCAGTCGAACATTTTCCACGCTTTACGAAGATTTATTTTCCTTTGTAAAGTATTTTCATCAGTATGCAAGCACCGTGCATCCGATCAAGCAGACCAGTGCCGGACACTATCTTCGCATGGATATTTCGTATGGTTTTTCCGTTACACTTCTCTGTGCGGACAAATCCGTGGAAAACTATCTGAGCAAACGGATTTATACAGAATCTTTCATCTTATAAATTCTACATTCCAAAGGAGGAATTTATTATGCATGATATTACCACAGCGCAATTAAAATCCGCGCTTCTTCATGTCTGTGATTCTATTATTCAGGCAGAACCCATGCTTACAGAGCTGGATACCGTCATCGGCGATGGCGATCACGGCATTGGGATGCGCATCGGATTCACAGCGCTTCACAAACAACTTTCCGTTATGACCTATGAGTCGCCCTATCATCTGCTTCACGAAGCAGGTATGACACTGATCCGTGTAATGGGCGGTACTTCCGGTGTTATCTTCGGCACACTTTTTATCGGCGGACTTTCCGCAATCGAATCAAAGGAATCCTTGACGCTAGCCGATTTTTCCGCATACATCAGCGGAGGAACCGAAGCCATCCAAAAACGTGGTCGTGTAAATCGCGGCGACAAAACCATGTATGACGCTTTGATCGAGGCATCCGAATCACTGAAGCATTCTGTCGTTGAACATCTTTCTTTTGAATCCGCGCTTAACGAAGCCGCAAAAGCATCTGTCTGCGGAATGGAGAACACCAAGGCCATGATTTCCCGGATGGGGCGCTCCAAAAATTTTCGCGAAAAGACGATCGGGCATCCGGATACCGGAGCTGTATCCGTAACTATTATTTTCAAAGCGCTTGCAGAGAGTTTCACTGCCGAAGCTTGATACACGTCGGCAGAAAACATATATTTTTTTATAAGAAAGGAAGGAAAACAATATGTCACTTGTACCTGTAAAAGAAATTCTTAAAATGGCCAGCGATGCTAACACATCTGTAATTGCATTCAACTGTATCGACTATAACATGATCGACTCCGTAGTACATGCTGCTGAGAAAGTAAATAAACCGGTTCTCTGCATGTTATATCCGGAACACGCAGAATTGAATAACTGGTGTAATCCAGAGACTTTTGCCGCAGCAGTAAAAAGTGTTGCCGAAGAAGTATCCGTTCCGGTCGGCCTGCATCTCGACCACTGTCAGGATATCAACTACATCATCCGCGCGATCAAGGCCGGTTTTTCCTGTGTTATGTACGACGGTTCCATGCTTCCGCTGGAGGAAAATATCGCAAACACCAAAAGGGTAACCGAGATTGCTCATGCATTCAATGTTGCAGTAGAAGGAGAACTCGGACATGTCGGTTTCGCCGCAAATCGTGATGATCAGTCCAATCTTGATATGTATACAAAGCCGGAAGTAGCTAAGAAATATGTAACCGAGAGCGGCGCTGACGCACTCGCAGTTGCTATCGGAAGCGCACACGGAGTATATAAAGAAACTCCGCATCTTGATATTCAACGTCTGCGTGAGATCAACGACACTATTGACACTCCACTCGTCCTTCATGGCGGAAGTGGCATTCCAGACGACCAACTGAATGAGGCATTTTTACACGGTATTAACAAGTTTAATGTCGGAACAGAATTTTTCCACTTATATCACGATACCATGAAACAGTACACTCAGGAGCATCCAGATGGCGGCGCTATCTTTGATTATGCCAGATACGCACAGGAAATCTTAATGAATTATCTTGTCAAAAAGCTGGAGCTTTCTAAGTTCTGATTTGCACAGAGGATTTGATATGAAAAAGAAAATCGTAGTTTTCGGAAGTTTTGTCGTCGATCTGATGGGGCGTACCCCTCATCTGCCAATTTCGGGCGAAACAGTAAAGGGCTCCTTCTTCAAAATGGGACCGGGCGGCAAAGGATTCAACCAATGCGTTGCCGCCCATAAGACCGGTGCCAACGTGACTATGATCACCAAGCTGGGACGCGATTCCTTTGCAGATGTTGCACTGAATACCATGACAGAATTAGGAATGCCCAAAGACGGTATTTTCTTTGCCGATGATACTGACACCGGCATCGCACTCATTCTGGTGGATCAAAACACCAGCGAAAATGAAATCGTCATCGTTCCCGGTGCATGCGCAACCATTACTAAAGAAGATACAGACCGCACGATAAACTTTATCAAGGATGCCGCCTATGTCCTTCTTCAATTGGAAGTAAATCAAGATGCAAACGAAAGGATTATCGAGCTTGCTAATCGTTATGGTTCCAAAGTCATCGTAAATACTGCTCCATACGCTCCTATTTCCGATGAGTTTTTATCTAAAGTCTATATGGTTACACCTAACGAAGTGGAAGCCGAAGAATTGACCGGTATTCCAGTAAAAAATCTTGAAGGCGCAAAAAAAGCTGCTGAAGTGTTCCACAATAAAGGAGTGGAAAAAGTATTGATCACCATGGGCTCGCAAGGCGTTTTTATTTCAGCTGACGGTCGTCAGGAAATAGTTCCTGCTTTTCACGTAGACGCACTGGATACTACCGGAGCCGGCGATGCCTTTAACGGTGGATTTCTCACCGCACTTTCCGAAGGGTACAGTGAATGGGATGCCGCAAGATTTGCAAATGCCACCGCTGCACTTTCCGTTCAGAAATTAGGAACCACTCCTTCTATGCCGACACGTACAGAAGTTGATGCTTTTCTTGCTGATCATTGATGTAAACAAAGGAGTGCCGCAAACCTACATCCGTTAGTTTGCGGCACTCCTCTTACATTGCTTAACCTTATATTTTAAAAATATACTACTTCCTCTTTCTCAACCCTCGCAAGGATCTCTTTTCTGTGCTCCGGGCGGTTTTCACCGATCTCGATCGCCTGCTGATAACGTTTTGACGCCCCCTCCAGACGCTCCTTCTGCGAGGTATAGAGTCTGGCGAGCACATCACCTTTTTTGACCTCATCTCCGGTCTTTTTCAAAAGCACGATACCTGCCGTCATATCAATAACGCTCTCTTTTGTCTCACGACCCGCTCCCAGCATGGAGGATGCCACACCGCATTCCTGCGCATTCATATGTACAATATAGCCGTCCCTGTCTGCAAGGACATCTGTCTCATAGGGCGCCTTCGGGAACTTCGTTGTATCACGAATATAGCTGCTGTCGCCGCCCTGCGCTTCCACCATCTCGACGAGTTTTTCCAGAGCACGACCATCTCGTATCACCTCATGCACCTTATCACGACAGGTCTGCATATCCCCCTGTCCTGCCAGAAAAAGCATATCGGCCGCCAGCGCCAGACATACCTCCTGAAGATCCTTCGGACCGCCGCCTCGCAGGATTTCCACTGCCTCCTGCACCTCTAAAATATTACCGATGGTATTTCCCAGAGGCTGATCCATATCCGTAATCAGCGCCACGGTACGCTTCCCGGCGCTCTCACCGATGGCTGTCATCTCCTTCGCCAATGCCACCGCTTCCTCCATCGTCTTCATAAATGCGCCGCTTCCCGTCGTCACATCTAGCAGAATGGCATCATTGCCCGCCGCCAGCTTTTTCCCCATGATGGATACTGCAATCAGCGGAATACTGTTGACGGTCGCAGTCACATCCCGAAGCGCGTACAGCTTCTTATCTGCGGGAGTCAGATTCCCGGACTGTCCGATCACGCTGATCCCGGTACGGTTTACCACAGAAAAGAACTCTTCCTCATTCAGATCTGTCCGCATTCCCGGAATACTCTCCATCTTATCCACGGTTCCGCCCGTATGTCCGAGGCCTCTTCCGGACATCTTCGCCACCTTTACCCCGCAGGCCGCCACGATCGGCGCGATAGCCAGTGTGGTCTTATCTCCCACACCGCCGGTAGAATGCTTATCCACCTTCACGCCACGGATCGACGAAAGATCCACCACATCTCCGGAATGCGTCACTGCGTCCGTCATCACGGACGTCTCTTTTTTTGTCATTCCCTGAAAATAAATTGCCATCAGCATCGCCGACATCTGGTAATCCGGAATCTCGCCATCCACATAGCCCCGGATCATCCAGCGTATTTCCTGTTCGTCCAGCTCGCCTCCATCACGTTTCTTTTCAATCAAATCTACCATTCTCATAGTGATTTCCTCCATGTTTCATAACGCTGCATTTTATGAGAGTTTCCTTTATTCTCATACGTATAGTCAAGCGGATATTCGCAATCCGCTTCGCTACTTACTCATAACCGAATAGCTGCTCAGCAGCTTATCCGGTCCAAATCCAAGAGGCAGAATCTCCCTCAACAGATAGCTCTTATATTCTTCCTCCGATTTGGCAAGAATGATCTCAAAGCTGTCCGGATCACAGAATTCCCGCATCACCTGTCTGCACACGCCACAGGGAGGACAGAGGTCAAATTCCCCCATCTCTGTTCCTTCCGCTCCGCCGACGACCACAATACGCTCAAACTCCATGATTCCTTCTGACACTGCTTTAAAAAATGCCGTACGCTCCGCACAGTTTGTGGGGGTATAACCTGCATTTTCAATATTACAGCCCTGATATACCTCTCCGTTTTTCGCCAGTAGTGCAGCTCCTACCTTAAATCCCGAGTATGGAGTGTACGCTTTTTCGCGCGCTTCAAATGCAAGTCGAATCATCTCTTTTATTTCCATACACATCCTCCTTTCCCCGCGCTTTGCGAGCGTGCCATGATACTGTGCATTCCCGCCATGAATTCGATCCGATCACCTACAGATCTTCTTCCAGAAGCTCTCCCCGCGGATCTCGCCCGGTACCCCGAGCATATCCAGCACGGAGGCTCCGATGTTGGCGAAGGTATGCTCTGTCCCCAGATTCACGCCTGCTTTTACGGCTTTTCCGTAAATCAGCACCGGAATGCATTCTCTACTGTGGTCTGTCCCCTTAAAGCCCGGGTCACAGCCATGATCAGCGGTGATGATGACCACATCATCCTCACGCATCCTGCTCATAAATTCTCCAAGCTGTCCGTCAAATACCGTCGCTGCATTGGCATATCCATCGATATCGTTGCGATGACCGTACAGCATATCAAAGTCTACCAAATTCACGAAGCAAAGTCCGTGAAAATCTTCCTTCTGAAACTCCAGCGTCTTATTCATACCATCCACATTGTTCTCAATGCTGATCGTCTTGCAGATGCCTCTTCCCGCAAAAATATCGTAGATCTTACCCACACCCAGCGTATCCAGCCCATGCTCCACGATAGCATCCATCATGGTCTGTCCGGGCGGGTTCAGAGAATAATCGTGGCGATGGGGAGTTCTGGTATAATTTCCACTCTCACCCACGAAAGGACGCGCAATGACACGACCAACACTGTGTTCACCCAACATGATCTCTCGCGCCTTATGGCAGATCTCATACAGCTCCTCCAGCGGAACCACCTCCTCATGCGCCGCGATCTGCAGCACGCTGTCCGCAGAGGTATAGACGATAAGCTTCCCTGTCTTCACATGCTCATCTCCATAGTCGCGGATTACATCCGTTCCCGAATAAGGCTTGTTGCACAGAATTCCTCGTCCCGTCGCCTTCTCCAATGCTTCCAGCACCTCTCGCGGAAATCCATCCGGATAGGTCGGAAGCGGCTTTTCCGAAATAATGCCTGCGATCTCCCAGTGACCAATCGTAGTATCTTTCCCTTTGGATGCCTCGCAAAGTCTGCCGTAGCTTCCGATCAACTCCGGCTGATCAGCCATTGGCTCTACACCGTCAATGCAAAATAATCCAAGCTTCTCCATATTCGGTGTATGATATTTTTCCGACCTGCGAATTGTCCCGAGGGTATTCGCCCCTTCATCTCCAAATGCCGCAGCATCCGGCGCATGCCCGATCCCGTAGCTATCTAATACGATCACAAAAACGCGATTTACATCCATAGCATCTTCCTCCTGTATCAGCATTTACCCAACTCATTTACTGCTATGGTATCTATTATATGCGATAATGACCGTTTTGAAAAGGTATAAGTAATCACACGCAAAGCTTCTTATACTCTGCAGGCATGCAAAAAGCCCCGCATGAGCGGGGCTAATGTTTCACTTATTTCATTTAAGAGGATTTCATATCTCTCTGCTCTATTCTCCGAAACGCACCTTAATGTATGCCTCGATCTCCTCTACACATTTGTCAAATCCCAGCTTGCTACTGTCCAGACACAGATCAAAGTTACGCGCATCGTTCCACTCGCGTCCTGTATAGTACCGATAAAAATCTCCCCGGAACTTATCCGTCTTCGCAATGAATTTCTCCAGATCCGCTCCACTCATGGGATTACGCAGTCTCGCCTGCTCCAGACAATAGTCCTTCGGCGCATGTATGAACACGCTCACAACCTCCGGCTGATCTGCCAGTACGAAATCCGCACATCTGCCGATAAATACACAGGAGCCCTCCTGCGCCAGATCACGGATCACCTTCGCCTGATAGTTGAACAGGTTATACGGAGAGGTAAACTCACTGCTGCTCGGCGGAAGCAAGCCGCCCTTGTAGATCTTTTTGGAAATCCCAAACAGCGTTCCGTTCGTCAGCTTCTCATCTACCTGTGCAAACAGCAATTCATTAATTCCGCTCACATCAGAAGCACGCCGAATAATATCTCTGCCATAACACGGTATGTTATTCTTCTTCGCGTACATCTCACCAATGGTCTTGCCGCCGCTGCCATATTGTCTTGAGATCGTTACGATTACCTTGCTCATAAAACCCCTCCCATCTGCAAATATTCCGTCATTCTGTCTTGTTTTTGGAATATTTTTATATTTCTATTATAGTATTTGCATAGAATTACGTCAAATGTTTTATTCTCCAAGGTACGCTTTTCGAATAGAATCATCATTCATCAATACCTTGGCATCTCCGGACTGAACGATTTTGCCGGTCTCCAGCACATAGGCACGATCTGCAATACTGAGCGCCTTCTTTGCATTCTGTTCTACCAGCAATACCGTCGTTCCGCCTGCACTCACCTTTTGAATAATATCAAAGATCTCATTTACAAAAATCGGAGACAGTCCCATCGACGGCTCATCCATCACAATGATTTTCGGCTTGGACATCAGCGCACGCCCCATCGCCAGCATCTGTTGTTCACCACCGGAAAGCGTCCCCGCCAGCTGATTCTTACGCTCCTCCAGACGTGGGAATCTCTTATACACTGCCTGCAGGCTCTCCTCGATCTCATTCTTATCGCTTCTTGTATAAGCGCCCATCTTCAGATTCTGATAGACCGAAAGCTGCGCAAACACCCTTCGTCCCTCCGGGACATGCGCCATTCCCATGGATACGATCTTGTGTGCCGGAACCTTGGTGATATCCTTTCCCTCAAAGATCACGCTTCCCTTTTTAGGAGAAAGCAGACCTGTGATCGTATGAAGGATGGTGGTCTTACCCGCGCCGTTCGCACCGATCAGCGCAATGACCTCCCCTTCCTTAACTTCGAAGGAAACTCCCTTAATGGCTTGGATCATACCGTAATATACCTCCAAGTCTTTAATCTCAAGCATTGCCATCTGTTATTTCCTCCTATTCTCCAAGATATGCCTTGATCACCTGCGGATTCTGAAGCACCTGTGCAGTCTCCCCCTGACAAAGAACCTCGCCGAAGTTTAGCACTGTCAGCTTCTCACAGATACCGGACACCAGCTTCATATCATGTTCGATCAGCAGGATGGTCATATCAAAATGATCCCTTACAAAATGGATCGTATTCATCAATTCCTTTGTCTCATTCGGATTCATACCCGCTGCAGGCTCATCCAGAAGCAGCAGCTTCGGATCCGTCGCAAGCGCGCGGGCAATCTCTAGCTTACGCTGTTTACCATAGGGAAGATTGGATGCCAGATAGTCCGCCTCTCCATCCAGATCAAACACATGCAGCAGCTCCATAGCGCGCTCATTCATCTCTTTTTCCACCTTCCGATAGGACGGTGTGCGGAAAATTCCTGCCAATGTAGAATAGGGATGATGATTGTGCAGTCCCACCTTGACATTATCCAGCACCGTCATTTTATTAAACAGACGGATATTCTGGAAGGTACGTGCAATACCGCTTTTGTTGATCTCAATGGTGGATTTCCCTGTAATGTCCTCGCCGTCCAGAAACACGAAGCCCTCACTCGGCTTATAAACTCCGGTCAGCAGATTGAACAGTGTGGTCTTGCCCGCACCGTTCGGTCCGATCAGTCCGTACAGCTCCCCTTTTTCAATCTTAATATTAAACTCATTTACTGCGCGAAGTCCTCCGAAGGAGATGCCCAGATTTCTTGTCTCCAGCATTGGTGCCATATTATTTGCCCTCCTTCGCAGTTTTTTTGAACAGCTGTCCGAGATAGCGTTCTCTCCACTCAAGCGCTTTGGGCGCCCAGTTGAACAGCATCATAACGATCAGTACGATCGCATAGATCAGCATACGATAATCTGCCAGACCGCGCAGCATCTCCGGGAGCGCTGTCAGGATCACTGCCGCGATCACAGATCCGCGCATATTGCCGATACCGCCAAGCACAACAAATACCAGCACCAGAATCGATGTGTTAAAGTTAAACTTTGATGCCTGCAGTGTTGCCAGATTATGAGAATACAGCGCGCCCGCCGCACCGGCCAATGCTGCGGAGACGGTAAACGCCATCAGCTTATACTTTGTAATATTCAATCCCACAGAGCTTGCCGCAATGCGGTTGTCACGAATCGCCTGAATCGCGCGTCCGTCACGGGAATCAATCAGATTCAGCACAATAAACAGTGTGAGCAATATCAGCACGACACCGATAATAAACGTAGAATCCTTGGACACTCCTGTGATTCCCTGCGGTCCGTTCAGAATGATCTGACCGTCCGGTTCCATTCCCATAGAAAACTGATCCTTCATGGAAAAATGAAATCCCTTGCTGTCCAGTCCGATATAGAATGCGTTCACCACATTTTTGATGATCTCGCCAAAGGCCAGCGTCACGATGGCAAGATAGTCCCCCTTCAGTCTCAAAACCGGAATACCGATCAAAATACCGAACACGGCTGCCACTGCCGCACCGATCAGGATCGCAAGGAAAAAGCGCAGTCCGGAAACTGTAATGGTATCCATCGTACACTTGGTGAAAAATGCACTGGCAAACGCGCCGGCACACATAAAACCGGCATGTCCCAGACTCAGCTCACCGGAAATACCTACTACCAGATTCAAAGATAACGCCAGTACCACATATACACAGATCGGCACCAGCAGTCCCTTAAACAGACTGGAAATGTGCCCTGTACTGAGCAGGATCTGCATGATCACAAAGGCTACAAGCACCATTCCGTAGGTGATCAGATTTGATTTTAATTTTTTATTCATCTTCCTAACTCCTCCCACCTATACCTTTTCCTGAATCTGCTTTCCGAGCAGACCGGTCGGTTTCACCAAAAGCACTACGATCAGCACCGCAAATACGATAGCGTCCGCAAGCTGTGAAGAAATATATGCCTTTCCCAGAATCTCGATAATACCCAGCAGAATACCGCCGATCATAGCTCCCGGAACAGATCCGATACCACCGAATACCGCCGCGACGAAGGCCTTGATACCCGGCATTGCTCCGGTATATGGAGAAAGGGACGGATATGCGGAGCACAGCAATACACCGGCGATCGCCGCCAGTCCGGAGCCGATCGCAAAGGTCAGAGCGATCGTTCCGTTGATATTGATACCCATAAGCTGCGCAGCTCCCTTGTCCTCCGCCACTGCGAGCATAGCCTGACCCGCTTTTGTCTTATTAATAAACAATGTCAGCACGATCATGATCACCATACTGCTCAGGATCGTTACCATCGTCTCACCCGTAATGGTCAAGGCGCCATCCGCCAGCTTCAGATCCGGCACCGGAACTACCGACTGGAAGCTCTTCGGACTGGAACCAAAGATCAGCAGAACCACGTTCTGCAAGAGATAGCTGACGCCGATCGCCGTGATCAGCACCGCCAGCGGTGAAGCCGCGTTTCTCAGCGGACGATAAGCCACCGCCTCGATCACAATACCCAGCACTGTACATACCACAATGGCTACGAGCACCGCAACAAACGGGTTCGCATTCAAACTCATCATCATCGTGATAGCCGCATAGCCACCCACCATGATGACATCGCCGTGTGCAAAATTCAGCATCTTGGCAATTCCATAAACCATTGTATAGCCTAACGCAATTATGGCATAGACACTGCCGAGGCTGATACCATTAATTAAATAGGATAAAAAACTCATTGTACACCTCATTTTCGGATCTCTTTCCGTATAGTTTGCAAAACAGGGGGGTGCTCATGCAACCCCCCTGTCGGGTTCTTATTCTTGATCACAGGCATTTTAATATGCCTGCATCTATAATATTGGAATTTTACATTCCCTTGTAAGCGCCGTTCTCGATCACAACAGCCTTCGGCTCTTTACTCGGCTCACCGTCTGCTGACCATGTCATACCTACGCCGGTTACACCGTCGATAGTGATCTCTGTCATGCCGACCTTCAGCAGATCGCAGATCTCGCTTGCATCCATATCCGGAGTAGCGCCGCTCTGCTCCAGAGCTGCCTTGATCGCATAAACGCCGTCGTATGCATCCGCTGCGAACTGGTTCGGCACCTCACCGTGCTTCTCTTCGTATTTTGCTACAAAGTTCTTGGTCAACTCATCATCTGCGTCAGCAGAGAACGGTGTCAGGAGCATCAGTCCTTCTGCAAGGCTGGTGTCGAATCCCTCAAGACTCAGGATACCGTCCATACCGTCCACGCCGAACCATGTCGGAGCATAACCCATCTGATCAGCCTGCTGCAGAATCAGCGCTGCCTCATTGTAATAGATCGGCATGAATACAAGATCAGCCTCTGCATCCTTCGCCTTCTGAAGCTGCACTGAGAAATCAGACTTGCTGTCTGCGGTAAACGCCTCTGCCGCTACGATCTCAAACGGCTGATTCGCTGCCTCTGCCTGAAACGTTCCGTAGATACCGGAAGAATATACATCAGAGCTGTCATAAATCACAGCTACCTTCTCACCGATTCCGTTGTTACCAATATACTGTGCGGATGCAGTACCCTGAGACGGATCAGAGAAGCATACGCGGAATGCGTTGTCGCCTCCGGTGATACAATCTACTGCGGATCCTGACGGGGTCAGCAGGAAAATGTTATCGTTCGCTGCTTCTGCCTCTACGGCGATACACGGAGCGGAGGTAACCGTTCCGAGGAACATCTGCATACCCCAGTCCTTCAGAGTATTGTAAGCATTCACTGCCTTCTCTGCATCATGCTCGTCATCCTGCGGATTAAACTCAAAATTCGCGCCGTTCACTCCGCCGGCCTCATTCACCTCATCTACTGCGATCTGGATCGCATTCATAACCGCATTACCATAAACTGCTGCCGGACCGGTCAGAGGACCTGAGCTTCCGATCTTAAATGTATCTTCTGCAGCAACCGGCGCTGCCATCGTACCGGCTACCATTGCCGCTGCAGTCAGTACGCTGAGAACTTTTCCAAATTTTTTCATGATTCTTTCCTCCTTCACAAACCTCTGTGTTTTCTTTGTGAACAATCATACTCCACAGACGGACATTTTGTCAATCCTATTCCTCTATTTTATATAATGGATATCACACATCACTATGATTCATAAAGTAAATTACGTTCCTCTTAGTATGCTTTTCCCCAGTATACCAGCTTCTTGGCCGGCTTGCCGCAGTAAATGCAGGTATCCGCAAGCTTCTCCTGATGGAACGGCATACATCTGGAGGTCACGCCTGCTTCCTCCTTCAGCGCATCCTCGCATTCCTGACATCCACACCACATCGCCTTGATAAAGCCCGGCTTCTCCTCTGCGATCTTCTTGAACTCTCCAAGCTCTGTCGCCTCATAGGTATGAGCCTCGCGGTGCGCTCTTGCTCTCTCAAGCATCTCCGCCTGCATGGTATCCAGCACCTCTGCCACCTTCTGTGTCAGCTCTGCGATAGGCGCAACGATCTTCTCTCTCGTATCACGGCGCACGATCACCGCCTGTCCTGCCTCCATATCCTTCGGACCAAGCTCAATACGTACCGGAATACCTCTCATCTCCTGCTCGGAGAACTTCCATCCCGGGCTCTTATCCGCATCGTCCAGTCTTGCTCTTAAGCCTGCTGCTACAAGCGCATTCTTTATCTCATTTGCCTTATCCAGCACACCCTCCTGCTGCTGACGGATCGGAATCACCATCACCTGCGTAGGTGCGATACGCGGAGGCAGTACCAGACCGCTGTTGTCACCGTGAACCATGATGATTGCTCCGATCATGCGGGTGGTCATTCCCCAAGAGGTCTGATGTACATACTTCAGAGTATTATCCTTATCTGTGTACTGAATATCAAATGCCTTTGCAAATCCGTCACCGAAGTTGTGGCTGGTACCCGACTGCAGTGCTTTGCCGTCATGCATCAGAGACTCAATCGTATAGGTGGCTTCTGCGCCTGCGAACTTCTCTTTATCTGTCTTGCGTCCGCGAACCACCGGAATCGCCAGAATCTCTTCGCAGAAATCTGCATACACGTTCAGCATCTGAATCGTGCGCTCCTCAGCCTCCTCGGCCGTTGCATGCGCAGTATGCCCCTCCTGCCACAGGAATTCTCTGGAACGCAGGAACGGTCTCGTCGTCTTCTCCCAACGCATAACAGAACACCACTGATTATATACCTTCGGAAGATCACGATAGGAATGAATGTCGTTTGCGTAAAAATCGCAGAATAACGTCTCAGAGGTCGGACGTACACAGAGACGCTCCTGCAGCTTCTCCAGTCCGCCGTGGGTCACCCATGCCACCTCCGGCGCAAATCCCTCTACATGATCCTTTTCCTTCTGAAGCAGGCTCTCCGGAATCAGCATCGGCAGATACACATTCTCTACACCCGTCTCTTTGAATCTGCGATCCAGCTCATGCTGAATATTCTCCCAGATCGCATAGCCCGCCGGCTTGATCACCATGCAGCCCTTTACGCTGGTGTAATCGATCAGCTCAGCCTTCTTTACTACATCTGTATACCACTGCGCGAAATCTTCATCCATGGAAGTAATCGCTTCTACAAGCTTCTTGTCTTTTGCCATGATCTTCTCTCTTTCTTTTCTATATAATATTGCTCAGGATACTCTTATTTTCAGAACTCCGATTGCTACCAGTCATTTTAGGGCATTCCCCCCTGTTTGTCAAGGAAATACACCCTCTTCGCGGGCTTTGCCGGCGCAGGAAAGCATCATGGAGCTTCGGATTCCATGACGTCTCTTATATCCTGTATGCACGAAAGTGAGACGATCATTTTATTCTATGATTGTCTCAGTCGTTTTACCGATCCTCCCGGAGATACTCTTCCCTCTACAACAATGCTTTGTATCAGAGTAGTCTTCGGATGTTCTACCAGATTGATCAGCGCCTTCGCGGCCAGCTCACCGATCTTCCCGGTATCCTGTTCTAACGTCGTCAGTTCCGGCATCATCACACCGGCCAGCCCCGTACCGTCGTATCCCACTACAGAGATATCCTCCGGAATCGACAGTCCCATGGAGCGTATCATTCCGATACCTCCGATTGCGGCGAAATCGTCCGGATAAAAAATACAGGTGGGCGGTATCTCCAACTCCAGCAGCTCCTTTGTCAGTCTGGCTGCGGTAACCGTATCTCGATAATTCCCCTCTCTTATATAGCTGTCCGGAATCTGCACCTTCAGATCCTCCAGCGTGCGATAGAAGCTACACAGTCTGCTTTTTGTTACCGAGGAATCCGCTCCATGAATATATGCCATCCTGCGATGTCCCATATCATATACAAACTGTACCAGATCCCGCATTCCCCGGACATTATCCGATATCACGGCCATGTGGTTGTCAAATACATGGTCAATCGTCACCACCGGTATCTCGCTCTCCAGCAATCTGGTCACCTCTTTATCACGGAAATCAATACATGCCATCACAACACCGTCCACTCCGCGGTATCTGCAGTGCTCCAAATAGGAAATCGGACGGCTGCCGATACGATTGTTCTTGTTAATGAACAGCATGTCATATCCGCCCGCTTCTGTCGTCACCTTAAAGGCATCCAGCACATGAGCAAAGAAATCATGAGTCAGTCCGCTGCCCGCCTCATCCACAAACAATACCCCGATACAATTCGTCCTTCTGGTGCGAAGCGCCCTCGCAGATGCGTTCGGAAAATATCCCATCTCGTCCGCGATCCTCTTCACCATTTTTTTTGTCTCTTCACTGATGTCACTCTGATCATTCAGCGCCTTGCTGACCGTTGCCACCGACACCCCGCACTTTAGGGAAATGTCTTTTAATGATACCATTTTTCTCTCCTTCTCCGGCTGTAAAATGCGTGCCTGACTCGCTCAGTTCTAAATCGTTTTAGTTCTTAATATTATAGATTCTTTTTTTTCAAAACTCAATGTTTATTTCCCTTTTTTCGTCAGACTGTCCTATTTGACAGTTTTGATCTGCATTTTTTGTGTATTTTTCACCTAATATGTCATCATATTTTCTATTGCTTTTCAGAGATGGCTATATTATACTGAACTAAAATCTTGTTTTTATTTTTTACACCGTTACTTAATCGTTTTCAATAACGATATGATTTCAATTCAGAAAATGGAGGACGTTATGAAATTCGGACATTTTGACGATACTCGTAAAGAGTATGTGATCACAACTCCCAGAACACCGCTGCCTTGGATCAACTATCTCGGAAGCAGTGATTTTTTTTCTCTGGTATCCAACACCTGTGGAGGATACAGCTTCTACAAGGATGCCAAGCTTCTGCGCATCACCAGATATCGCTACAACGATATTCCGGCTGACTGCAACGGCAAATACTACTATATTAATGATGGCGGCGTAATCTGGAATCCCGGTTGGCAGCCTTCCAAGACGGAATTAGATTCCTATGAATGCCGTCACGGAATGGGTTACTCCTTCTGGACCTCTTCCAAGAACGGACTGCAGGCTTCTCTTCAGGCGTTTGTTCCCGTAGATGACACCTGTGAAGTAAACCGTTTGATCCTCAAAAATACCTCCGATGCGGTCAAAGAGATCTCTTTATTCTCTTATATCGAGTTCTGTCTCTGGAATGCCATGGATGATATGACGAATTTCCAGCGAAATCTGAGCATCGGTGAGGTGGAAGTCATCGGCTCCGATATCTATCACAAGACGGAGTACCGCGAGCGACGCAATCATTATGCTGTTTTTTCTGTAAATCGGGAGATCGACGGTTTCGATACCGATCGTGATACCTTCCTTGGAGCCTATGGTACGCCGGCTGCTCCGGCTGTGGTCACCGCTGCAAAGGCAGGCAATTCCGTCGCAAGCGGATGGTCGCCGGTAGGCTCACATCAGATCAGGCTCATCCTGCAGCCGGGGGAAGAAACCTCTCTGATCTTTGTTCTCGGTTATATCGAGAATCCCGTCGATGCGAAATGGGAAGCGCCGGGCGTCATCAATAAGAAGCCTGCACGCGCCCTTCTGGAGCGTTATAAAACAGACGCGCAGGTAGATGCCGCACTTGCGCAGCTGGCATCGCACTGGAATAAGCTGCTTTCCAAATATACCCTTACCTCCTCTGATACGAAGCTTAACCGTATGGTAAATATCTGGCATCAGTATCAGTGCATGGTCACCTTCAATATGTCGCGCTCTGCTTCTTATTATGAGTCCGGTACAGGGCGAGGCATGGGCTTCCGGGATTCCTGTCAGGATCTGCTGGGCTTTGTGCATCTGATTCCGGAGCGTGCCAGAGAGCGTATTATCGACATCGCTTCCACACAGTTTGAGGATGGCAGTGCATATCATCAGTATCAGCCTCTGACGAAGAAGGGGAATTCTGATATCGGAAGCGGATTTAATGACGATCCTCTGTGGCTGATCGCCGGTACCGGCGCTTATATCCGCGAGACCGGTGATCTGAGTATTCTGAAGGAAATGGTTCCTTTTGACAATGACGAGAGTAAGGCGCAGACGCTCTTTGAGCATCTGAACCGCTCTTTCCGCTTTACTGTGGAGCATAAGGGGCCGCACAAGCTGCCTCTGATCGGGCGTGCAGACTGGAATGACTGCCTGAACCTGAACTGCTTTTCCGAGGTTCCGGGGGAATCTTTCCAGACCTTCGGTCCCAGCGAGGGACCCGTGGCGGAATCCGTATTCATCGCCGGAATGTTTGTGAAATACGGTCGTGAATTTGCAAAGCTCTGCGAATTGATGGGCGAGTATGAGAAACAGGAGCAGGCGCTCAAGGAAGTGGCCGAGATGGAAAAAGCTGTTATGGAGGCCGGCTGGGACGGAGAATGGTTTGTCCGCGCCTATGACGCCTTCGGCGCAAAGATCGGATCTAAGGAGTGTGAGGAGGGTAAGATCTTTATCGAGCCTCAGGGCTTCTGTGTTATCGCAGGCATCGGTACTGAGACCGGTGAGGCACAGAAGGCGCTGGATTCTGTAGAAAAGCATCTCGATACGAAATATGGTGTTATGCTGCTGCAGCCTGCATATTCCAGATATTATGTCAATCTCGGAGAGATTTCCTCTTATCCGCCGGGATATAAAGAGAATGCTGGCATCTTCTGTCATAACAATCCATGGATCTCCATCGCAGAGACCGTGATCGGACGCGGTAACCGCGCATTTGATGTATATCGCAAGACCTGTCCGGCATATATTGAGGATATCAGCGAGATACACCGCACCGAGCCCTATGTATATTCCCAGATGGTAGCCGGTGCCGATGCTGTGCGTCATGGTGAAGCAAAGAATAGCTGGCTCACCGGTACCGCCGCATGGACCTTTGTCAATGTTTCTCAGTATATTCTGGGTATTCAGCCTGATTATGACGGACTGCATGTGGATCCGTGCATTCCTTCCGAGCTGGATGGCTTTACGGTTACCCGTGAATATCGCGGTGCTCTCTATCATATTGAGGTACAGAACCCGAACCATGTAGAAAAAGGCGTTGTCTCTATGACAGTAGACGGACAGTCTGTGACCGGCACTTTGATTCCTATAGAGAAAAACAAAAAAGACTATCACGTAACTGTTATTTTGGGGTAGGAAGCCTATGAAGAAACCGATTCTTTATCGTAAACGCCTCATTCCGGACGAATGTGTCCTTTTGGATAAGGATGAATTCATTTACCGTGATGACCGGCTTCTGATCACGAGTTGGAACACGCTTCATCCCAAAAAGGAACTTGCCCGCGGTCTGTCGGCTTTCTTCTGGGACAAGGGGATCAAGATCAGTAAATTCTACGATCACGAGGATCGGCTGATCTGCTGGTATTGTGATATCATCACTCATACCTACGATCCCGATACGGACACCTATATTATGACGGATCTTCTCGCCGACGTACTCATTTATCCGGATCATACGATTCATGTCGTTGATCTGGATGAGCTGGCTGACGCCCGGTCTCAGAATATGATTTCCGAGGAGCTTCTGCTGACCGCGCTTCATCGGCTCAACGAGCTGCTGCAGCTCATCTACCGCGGGGATTTCCCGACACTCTGTAAATACATAGAGGATGTGGAACACTAAGTCCACATCCTCTTTTTGTACTTCCTATATCTATTATCATCCTCATAGAAAATGACACTCCTACTACAGAGTGAGATGCACTTCCCTGCCGCTTCTCTTATATTTACGCAAGGTCACCTGTGCCGACTTCAGCATACGCTTGGACGCGATCACCGCCGGCGTATCCGCATATTTATCACTGTCATAGACGATCTCCCGAATCCCGGCCTGAATGATCGCCTTCGCGCATTCATTGCACGGAAACAACGATACATAAAGTATCGCTCCGTCCAGACTGCCTCCACGATAATTTAAAATCGCATTCAGCTCACTGTGCGTCACGTAAAAATATTTGTTATCTACTCCGGGTTCTCTCGTCCAAGGGTATTCATCATCTGAACAGCCAATAGGAAAACCATTATATCCCATAGAAAGTATTTTATTATCCCTGCTCACGATACATGCTCCTACCTGCGAATTCGGATCCTTAGAACGCATACCCGTAAGCTGTGCCACTCCCATAAAATACTCATCCCAAGATATATAATCTTCTCTTTTATGTACCGTACACTGTCTCTTTTCTTCCATGACGATTCACTCCCTTTCTGCCGATTCCCGGAACGCTCCACATCGCCGTGCTCCGCCTGCGAATCTTATTTCGTTCCAAAGATACGATCTCCCGCATCTCCCAGTCCCGGCACAATGTAACCATGCTCGTTCAGATGATCATCCTTCGCACCGATATAAATATCCACATCCGGATGTGCCTTCTCCATCGCTGCAATTCCCTCCGGAGCTGCAATAATGCACATAAAACGGATATTCTTCACGCCCTTATCCTTCAGCATCTGGATCGCTGCCACTGCGGAACCGCCTGTAGCCAGCATCGGGTCAACCACAAACACCTCGCGCTCCGCACAATCTCTCGGAAGTTTACAATAATACTCTATCGGCTTCAGCGTCTCCGGATCACGATACAGACCGATATGTCCTACCTTGGCTGCCGGAATCATGGTCAGCATACCTTCTACCATACCGATACCTGCACGCAGAATCGGAACAACCGCAAGCTTTTTACCCTGCAGCTCCTTCACGATCGTCTTGCAGATCGGCGTCTCGATCTCCACATCCTGAAGCTTCAGATCTCTTGTCGCCTCATAACACATCAGCATCGCGATCTCACTGATCATTTGACGGAAATCTCTTGATCCGGTATCCGTTCTACGGATAATACCGATCTTGTGCTGAATCAACGGATGCTCCATTACCATTACTTTTGCCATTTGTACAATCCTCCCAAATTCTTTATCTTATAATTTCCATTGCTTCCATATCTTTATGATGTCTTTATGGCTCGATCAGATCGATTCTTCTCTGATGACGCTCTGCATTCGAAAATGGCGTATCTAAAAACGTATCCACGATCTTCAAAGCCAGCCCCGGTCCGACCACTCTGCCGCCCAGCGCAAGAATATTCGCATCGTTGTGCTGTCTGGTAGCTTCTGCCGTAAAGCAATCTGTGCAGAGAGCTGCGCGGATCCCGTGAACCTTGTTGGCTGCAATAGAGATGCCGATTCCGGTACCGCAGATGAGAATTCCACGGTCACAGCTTCCGCCTGTGATCGCATCCGTCACCTTTCTGGCATAGATCGGATAATCTACCGGCTCTTCGCTGTCACATCCAAAATCCTGATACTCCAGTCCTCTCTTCTGCAGATGCTTCATGATCTCCTGCTTTAATACATATCCACCGTGGTCGCACGCAATCGCTATCATTGATTCTCCTCCTTCAGTACACGCACCGTTTCATGAATAATAGCTTCTAATATATGAAAGCATTTGTCATATTCCGGCAAATCCTTCCCGATCGGATTATAAATATCGCCGCCGCGTCCGGTATATTCCGCCAATGTGTAAAGGTTCATGACGCGATCGCCGTAATCCTCCAATATCTTATTCTTCTGAGCCTCCTCCATGGTCAGGATCAATGTCCGCTCATCAAAATCATCTGCCGAGAACTGCTGCGCCATATGCTCTGAATACTCATAGCCGTTCATTCGCAGCACATCTGCCGCCTTCGGATTCACCGGCTCCGGAAACAGAGCGATCATCGCCTTCGAATCGATCAGAATGTCCTCCAGAAGCACCAGCTTCTGCATAATGGCTTCTGCCATGGGTCCTCTGCACGTATCGCTTCGGCTTACAAATAACACTTTATCATATTTTTTCATATCCTCAACCTCTATACCTGAAGAATCTGGTGACCTGCCGCCTTCATCAGACGGTTCATAATCGCCATCCCCATGTCAGGGGTATCGAATGCCTCCGAAAATATCTTCGTAACATTCTCCGTATCAAACTCTCTGAGCACTTCGTATAGATGACCGGAAATGCTAAGCTCATCACTGCGGCTGCCCATAGATCTTATCACACCCTGATGATAGCGAGCTCTGCTCTCATCTGATGCAATGATCCCCGGACGGCCTCCTCTGCTCAGCTCTTCTTTGACCAGCTCGTTGATCTTACGAATCACGGCTTCCTGCTCTCCCTCTACGATCATCATATCCGCTTTGGGGGCATAGTGCTTATATCTCATCCCGGGTGCCTTCGGCCGTCCTTTCGCCGTGGCGCTCAACAGTGTAGGATCCACCTCCACCGGTCCGATCACCTGCTCCAGCATAGCTCGATTAATATAGCCCGGACGCAGAATCATGGGAACCTCCCCGCTCAGATCGACGATCGTAGATTCCACACCGATTCCCGCGTGTCCGCCATCCAGAATCATGTCGATCCTTCCGTTCATATCCTCCGCCACATGCTGCGCAGTCGTGGGACTGGGTCTGCCTGAAGTATTCGCACTGGGAGCCGCGATATATCCGCCTCCGCTGCGGATCAGCGCCAGCGCAATCTCATGATCCGGCATGCGCACCGCCACCGTATCCAGACCGCCGGTCGTCCCATAAGGGACTGTGGGAGTCTTCTGAAAAATCATGGTCAAAGGTCCCGGCCAAAATGCCTTAGCCAGCTTCCGAGCCTCCTCCGGTATCTTCGCTGCGATCCGATCCAGCGCTTCCACATCTGCAATGTGAACGATCAGAGGATTATCCGACGGTCTGCCCTTGGCCTGATAGATCTTCGCCGCTGCCTCTGCATTCAGCGCATCCGCCCCAAGTCCATAGACCGTCTCTGTAGGGAACGCCACCAATCCGCCGCTTTTGAGAATCTCACCGGCTCTGTGTATTCCGTTCTCCTCTATACCGTCTCTCATGTCTAAGATGATCGTATCCATCTTTCTCCCGCTTCTTTCTCTTCCTATTGCTTTCACTTTCATAAATCCACGAACAGTATATCATATTCTTTTCCTTATGACAATGTTTCCTTTAGTCCAGACACTTCAAAATGCCATGACAGATGGAAGCTGCCACCTGCTCCTGATATTCTTCTGTCTTCAGCTTCCCTTCTTCCTCCGGATTGCTCAGAAAGCCACATTCAATGATCACCGTGGGAACCGCGGTTCTGCGCAGAAGATAGTATTCCATATTGCTCTTCTCCCTGCGTGGATGTGGAATCGCAAGCTCTGAATTTATCGTATCCTGTAATATTTTCGCCATCCTTTTCCCTTCCTCGGAATTGCCATAATAAAATACCTGAGGACCGCAGACCGCGCTGTCTGTATAGCTGTTCTGATGGATGCTGACTGCCAGCTCAGGCTTTGTGGAATTGATCCTCTCCACTCTCTGTCTCATATCTTTTTGTTTTCTTCTATCTTCCTCTCTTCCCGCAAGTCCTTCATCCTCCTCACGCGTCATCCGCACCTCCAGATGTTCTGCCTCCAACAGCTTCTGAAGCTTCCGGGCAATGCTCAGATTGATATCCTTCTCAAGTATTCCTCCCACACCGATCTTTCCGGAGTCAAACCCTCCGTGGCCTGCATCGATCACAATGCAGCTTTTGATGGTTTCCGTTATGATGTGAGATCCCGCCGCCTCCGGTTCAGCCTTCATTTTGGCTCCAAGACGCCCTATGCAGAAAGAACAGATCAGCACAAGCAGGGTCATACACAGCTCCATTTTTCGTCTGTATTTTCTCATAAAAATACCTCCGCGACATATTCTAATTAAGTATATGCCGCGAAGGTCTCTTTTGAATCATAGCTTACAATTCCATACGTTCCTATTAGCCGGATGTTGCTATCAGCCGGAGCTTCCGGCAAATCACCACGGTTCGCAATAACGATACATGCTCAGCTTACATACTTCAAAATGACATCCCAGACGGAATCTGTCTCAAAGCCCAGCTTCCATGCCGCCACGCCCGCCAGTTGATAATCTTTGACAAGCGTGAGCTTCTCTTCCAGAGACTTCGTATCCTCCAGCCAGATCTGATACAATGAGCCGTCATCTCCCTCAAACTCCGCATAGTTCTGACCGGTGCTCTCATCCCATACCGCTTCCACATCATTATTCGACAATACCTGCTTCGCAGCAGCCATACCCATAGCTTCACTGGTCACATTCTTTGTACCGTCCGCATTGATCGTGGTATTCCACAGGCGAGTGTAGAAAGGTACACCGCTGATGATCTTCTCTGCCGGAACTACTGTCAGCGTGTCTACAATACCCTGATTTTCAAAGCTCAGACTGGCAACGGAACCGGCCTCCTCCGATCCGTAATAATGTTCATCATAGCCCATGATGATGACATAATCACATACGGTGCCAAGCTCCTTTCGATTATAGTGCTCTGTAAAAGGCATCGGCACCGGAACGTCTACGGAAAGAACCAGTCCGTTCTTCCGACATTTTACCGAAAGCTCTCGCATAAACTGTATATATCCGTCCGCTGCGCTCTCCGGAATATTCTCGAAGTCCACATTGATTCCATCCAGATTATACTCTATCGACTGAGCGATCAGCGTATTCTCTATCCGCGTTCTGGAAGATGTCGTATTCATCAGCTTCGTAAAATCGATATTCTCACTGAAGTTATCGATCAGACCCCATACCTCCATATCGTTCCTGTGAGCAGTATCTACATAATCTGCCAATGCCAGAGAATCTACGCTTCCCTCATTATCCGTAACCGTAAACCACGTCGGCGAGATCACATTCACACCCTTCACACTCGCGATATCATATATGATGTTGTAGTTCGCATCCATACTTGTCGTCTGATGCCATACCAGATTGATCTTATGGTCTCTGATCACACTGGTGTATACCGGCTCCTGAAAATCCCGTTTGAGAACCTCGGTATGAATATCTACCAAACGATCATTACGAATATAACCTATGTAACCGTCTGACGTCATGATACCTGTCCAGTCCTCCATAGGCTCCAATACCGTAACTACCTCGTTCTTCTCCACCTCGCGGAGTATCGGGCTCTTGATACCGCCCTGATAGCGCACCTTCGCCCTCTTGCGGATGCTGGCAAGCTCGGTCTCACCCCAGCGGCTTTGAATCACGATACGATCCGGCTCATGAAACATGGAATACTCGATATTCGTGTATTTCTGTACGAAATCGAGAGCCACATAGGTCATCGTTCCATCCACCTTCACAATATCGTAATTTTCTGTGAGCTTCTTTCCTCCCGCCGTATACTCTTTTCCTTCTGCCGGAATCTCGATAATATCCTCCGGTGTCGTATACAGCATCAGATTCGCCTCTTTGTCCCAGAAAAAGCGGTCATTCAGTAATTCCTTCACTGCCGCATAATCTATATATGCAATTCCATCCGAGATTCTGCCCTGATACTCCGCCACCTTACTGTCCACGATCAGAGCCGCATTCTCTGTATTGGTCAGTCCAAAATATTCTTCTGCGCTCATCACCTCTGATGACGGCGTATACTTCTTAACCAGACCTGTGACCATATAGATGACTGCTACCACGATCACCAGAACGACGGCTGCCACGATCGGCGCTGTCTTTTTCTTCATCTTCTGACTACCTCCGAATAATGATCGCCCTGTGATATGCAATATCCGAATATCACGCAAAGGCACTATAATAGTTAAGTATGAGTATAACACAATCCATCAGATACATCTAACAAAAATCGACTTTTTCAGAAAAACTTCACAAATACTTAAGCTTTGACTGCACAGGGGGATTTCGTCAATCTATTTCTGATATCTGATCCTGTCAAATCCGATTCCGCAGATATGATTTTGCTGATCCACAATGTAATCACGCATATAATTGTTTTCTTCTCGGACGGAGCTGGCAATTCTCTCCGAAGAACTCCGTTTTCCATTCAGCCACAGAGGGATCCCGGCCTTCTGGTATTCCATCAATTCCTTATATAAATCGGTTCTTTTTGCCACTGCTCTGTTCTGATATGTATATCTTTTTCCTAGTCTTCTCTCGATCTTTACCACTCTCTTTCTTTTTTCTGCGCAGGATTCTCCTTTTCGGTGCCTGTGATATATTTTTCTGCGCCAAAAAAACACCGCCCAAAAACAGTTTCTAAGAGAGGATCCTATGTACCAATATCTCATGTGTTGCTTCTACGAAATGAATGAATAACATGTGAAGAATATCACATGTAAGAAAAAATGCAGCAGAATCTGCGATGTGTCTTATATCCTCCTTTCTTTTCACTTTTTATTTATCCCATCCTCTCTTATTGGTTATTATATATAGTATGAGTTCAAATTGCAAGCTCTTTATAATTTTTTTATGATTTTCTTCCAGCCTTTCTCTTTGCATTTTATAGGGAAGTAGGTTATACTGTGGATATAAAAGCTAAGTTATAAGGAAGTGATTTCATGAAAATAGAAAAACTCAACGAGAACCAGATTCGTTGTACCCTTACCCGCGAGGATCTGATCAGCCGCAAGCTGAAGCTCAGCGAGCTCGCCTACGGTACCGAAAAGGCAAAATCCCTGTTCCGTGAGATGATGCAGCAGGCTGCTCTTGAGTTCGGGTTTGAGGCCAACGATATCCCGTTGATGATCGAGGCTATTCCAATGTCTACGGAATCCATTATGCTGATCATCACCAAGGTCGAGGATCCGGATGAGCTGGATACCCGATTTGCAAAGTTTGCTCCATCTGATTCCGAGGATGAGGAACCCGGTTCCTTCTCCTCTCTGAAGCTTGAGGGGGCCGATGATATTTTGAATCTGTTCCAGCGCATTCGCGACGCGCAGAAAGCGCTCGCGCAAAAGCCGGAGGCTTCCTCCGATACAGAGGATGCTGAGCAGCAGGAAGCGCCCGTAGATCTCGCCAAGATCTTCGCCTTTGGAAGTCTTGATGACGTGATCCATGCAGCAGCCATGATCCATGGGAATTATACTGGGGATAATTCGCTCTATAAGAATACCTCTGTCGGAGAATATCAGCTTCTGATCCACAAGTCAGAGCATACTCCCGAGGAGTTTAACCGTATCTGCAATATGATTTCCGAATATGGAGACACGCGTAAATACACCGCCGGTTCCGAAGCTTATCTGATCGAGCATGGACAGCGGATCGTAGAACATGAGGCCATCCAGAGACTGGCTTCTCTGAATTAACACGGTGATCTGAATTTTCATCTACATTCCCATAAGAAAAGGCACATCCGAATCGGATGTGCCTTTTCTATACCACTCGCTGTCTGCGGCAAATACTATGCTTACTTACCTGTGCTCTCCAGATATGCATTCAGTCTTGCAACCAGCAGGTCTGACGGAATTCCGTGAACCATTGCTGCCTCCTCAAGAGACTCCATCTGAGAAGACGGGCATCCTACGCAATGCATACCGCTTCCCATCAATACTGCTGCCATATTCGGATCAAGCTGAAGGATCTCTCCGATCAGCATCTCTTTTGTTACTTTTGCCATGTTATTAGCCTCCTATTATCGTTCTCTGGTGTATCACTTGTCACACACTCAAGATTATAATGCCAAATGTATTATCCGTCAAGTCATTGACTTTTATGAAATTTTTCTAAAAATTTTACTACACTTCGAATAAAAGATCTCCGTAAGACGGCATCGGCCATTCTTCCTTATCCACGATCATCTCCAGCTGATCCACCGGAATCCGAAGCTCCTCCATAGCCTTTGCTACGACCTCATAATAATATACCGCCTGATCACGTCCCGGCTCCATGGCAGAGGCCTGATCCGCCACCTTTTCCAGAATGCTCAGCGCATGCTTTGCCGTCGCGAGAAGGTGACTGGATTCCTTGAGCATATCCAACGGAACATCGATCTCCACACCCGCCTGCTTCATAGAGTTTACCGTGTCCGAAAGATTGCGGTTAAAACGCAATACTGCAGGGATCACATGCTTGCTGGCGATATCGATCATGGCGCGCGCTTCAATGTTGAGCGCCTTGGAATATGCCTCATACTGGATCTCCACGCGTGATTCCAGCTCAGTTCTGTTGAACACTCCGAATTTCTCGAACAGTGCCACAGATTTATCTGTCACGAGCGCAGGAATCGCCTCCACCATGGATTTGATATTCGGAAGACCGCGGCGCTGCGCCTCTTTTACCCACTCCTCTGAATATCCGTTGCCGTTAAATACGATCCTATAATGGTCACTGGCATATTTCTTGATCAGATCATGAACCGCCATGGAGATATCCTCTGCTTTTTCCAGAATATCACAGGCATCGGAAAATGCCTCGGCCACGATCGTGTTCAGTACCACATTACATTCTGCCACTGAGTCTCTGGAGCCAACCATACGGAACTCAAACTTATTGCCCGTAAAGGCAAACGGTGAGGTACGGTTGCGATCCGTCGCATCCTTTACAAAATCCGGCAGTGTGCTCACACCGGTATGAAGTGTTTCTCCCTTGATGCTATGTGTCGCCTCGCCGGTACTGATCAACTGCTTCAGCACATCCTCCAGCTGATCTCCCAGAAATACGGAAATGATTGCAGGCGGAGCCTCAAGTGCGCCGAGTCGATGATCATTTCCCACATCTGCCGCAGATTCTCTGAGCAGATCCGCATGACGATCTACCGCACGCAGAATGCACATAAGAACCATCAAAAACTGAATATTATCATGCGGCGTCTTTCCCGGATCCAGCAGATTGATTCCATCGTCCGTCGTCAGAGACCAGTTATTGTGTTTTCCGGAACCGTTCACTCCCGCAAAGGGCTTCTCATGCAGAAGACACTGCAGTCCGTGCGCTTCCGCCACCTTTTTCAAGGTCTCCATGATGATCTGGTTATGATCTGCCGCTACGTTGCACTCTGCATAGATCGGCGCCAGCTCATGCTGTGCAGGCGCAGCCTCATTATGCTGCGTCTTGGCTGATACGCCCAGCTTCCACAGTTCTTCGTTGACATCACTCATAAATGCTGCAATACGCGGACGAATTACGCCAAAATAATGATCGTCCAACTCCTGTCCCTTCGGCGGCATAGCGCCGAACAGCGTGCGTCCCGTAAAGATCAGATCTTTTCTCTTTAAATACTTCTTGCGGTCTACGATAAAATACTCCTGCTCTACACCAACAGATGGCTTTACCTTCTTCGAAGTGGTATTGCCAAGAAGACGGAGCAGACGAAGGGTCTGTGTCTGAATCGCTTCCATGGAACGAAGCAGCGGAGTCTTCTGATCCAGCGCCTCTCCGGTGTAGGAGCAAAATGCGGTCGGAATATACAAAATCGCACCCTTTTCATCCTGACGGACAAAAGCCGGTGAAGTACAATCCCATGCCGTATATCCTCGCGCCTCAAAGGTCGCCCGAAGTCCTCCGGACGGGAAGGACGACGCATCCGGTTCCCCCTTGATCAGCTCCTTGCCGGAAAACTCCAGCTGAACAGAACCGTTCGCCTTCGGCGCCGTGATAAATGCATCATGCTTCTCCGCAGTAAATCCTGTCAACGGCTGAAACCAGTGCGTATAGTGTGTGGCTCCCTTCTCAATCGCCCACTCCTTCATGGCAGCGGCAACTACCTCTGCGGTCATGGGATCGAGCTCCTTGCCGTCATCGATCGTCTTATGCAGTTCCTTATATACTTTTTTGGGCAGCTTCTCAAGCATCACCTTGTCATTAAATACATTTTCACCGAAGATCTCGGCTACGTTCACAAAATCGTTCATATATCCTCCATCGCATCGTGTCCGTATATGTTCCTAATCGGTTTTCATTATATTATCAGTCTTTCATAAATTCAAGAAAAAAACTCTGCTGCAAAGCAAAAAAAGAGCCCCGCTGCTGCGAAGCTCTTCAAAAATCTCTTTAGTTGATGTAACTCTTTGCAGAAACCGGAGTTCTGTAGTTGATATCTGATACGATGATACCATCTGTAGAGTTACTTGCATGAACCACCTGACCGTTACCGATGTACATGGATACATGACCGATACCGTAGTCGCCGCTGCCGGAGTAGAATAACAGATCGCCCGGCTGGATATCACTGAGTGATACCGAAGTACCTCCCTGAGACTGCGCACCTGCGGTACGATTGATGCTGATACCGTTGTCAGCCATGACAGACTGTGTAAATCCGGAACAGTCCGCGCCGTTCGTCAGGCTGGTGCCGCCCCATACATATGGGTTACCCACAAACTGCAGTGCATAGTCCACAATAGCCTGTCTTGCGGAAGAGGTTCCGTCATTTGCTGCTACAGTGGAAGCATCCACACCTGCATCCGCAAGTACCTGTGAGGCATAATCAGCCGCTGCCTGATTGGCCGCATCTGCCTCTGCCTGCGCATTGGCTGCAGTCATAGCTGCCTCATCCGCTGCCGCCTGAGCTGCCGCTGCGGTCTCCTCATCATAGTACAGTGCTGCTTCGTCCGCTGCCTGCTGCGCTGCCGCTGCATCTGCTGCTTGATCTGCGGTAGCCTGCGCCTCATCTGCATAGCTGCCCTGACTCTGCAAATACTCGATCCATGCCTGATTCTGCGCTTCCCACTCTGCCTGCTGGCGAGCCATCTCCTCCTCATAGAGACGCTCCTGCTCTGCAAGCCACTCTGCGTATGCTGCCTCCTCTGCTTCGATTCTTGCAGCCTCTTCCTCTACAGACTCGGCCTGTGGAAGATAAGTCGCATACGATACATAGTCTGCACTCACATAACCGGTCGCGTTATCCGTGGACACCTTCGCCCAGCCTCCCAGATCCTCTTCCAGATATACGATCTGATCTGCCGTCACCATATCTACGACCTCTGCATCCTCAGATGCATCGGCACGTACCATCAATGCCTCCGCATTGACCTGCGCTACCTGAGTTCCAACGCTCTCAACCACTGCTGCCGCCTCACTGCCGGTAGTCAGAAGATATTTTGCTACATAACCCTCACAGTTACCGGACTGTACACGGTACCACTCGCCCTCTTCTCCGATGATCGTAGCAACGTTGTTATGATAAAGCTTACCGACGATCTCAGAATCCGCATCTGCTGCGGTTCTGATATTTATATAAGAATCATCCCCTATCTGTGCTACCGCAAAGGTATTGATCACATTCTCTGCCGGAGCTACTGTCTTCTGCTCCTGCGTCTGCTCTGCAGTATCTGCAGCGACCTCCTTCTCCGCCTGTGCAGTAATCACAGCCTTATCCAGTCCTGCAAGACCAGTTCCCGCTGCGGATACCGCACCGGAAAATCCTGCCATCGTCATGCTCCCCACGGCAAAACAGGCTGCTGCTCTCATTACATGTTTCTTCATTCCCTGATTCATGTTACCAAACCTCCAAATATCTCAACTGTTTATTACAGAATTGTTACATTTATTACGGTTGTATATTAACACAAGGAAATCAGCTTGTCAATAATTTTTACAAATTTATTAAATTTATTACCAATCCAGTAATCTTTGTAAATATTGTCCCACGACATTCGAAAAATTCCGTATATCATGGATATATGCAAAATCCTTCCCGAAGATCTTTTTTTCTGCCTCCAGATCCTCCTCCAGCCCTGCAAATACTCCGAGCACAAACACTCCGTCATTGCGCAGCTTTCTCACCTCTAGCGCCGTGTCCATCACCGCATAATCTCCACAGTAGGATCGGGGATTGCGGCTGCCCGGCCGGTTCACGATCACATCATTAGGGCGACCGTCGCTGAGAACGATCAGGATACGGTTTTCCTCCTCACGCTGTAGCAGCGAATCTCCCGCTGCCCGGATCGCCAGTCCATCGCGGTTATTTGATGAAGTGGTATAATTCAGGATCCTGCGATTTTCAGACTTGGGCGCGTCATACTCCCGGAAGCGCTGCATAACGGTATAATCCCAGAAGGAGCAGAAGCTCATCACACGATGAGGAATCCCCACGTTGCTCAATGCTTCGCTGATGATAAAAGCCTGCAGCGCCACCTGACTCTGTCGGTCACGCTGGGACCCGCTCGCATCCATCAGGATATCCACCACAAACTCCGAATTGTTCTGGCGGATCACACGGGTGAACATCTTTCCCGGATCCGTCCGCCCCACCTTCCACAGACGAAAAGGCACGATCGTTCCGAACTCCGAGGGGATCTCGTCCTTTTCCATCCGTATCACCAGAGATCTTCTCAGATTCGCCGTAAGGATATCTACATTCCGTTTCACCATATTTTTACTGGTTCGGCACAGCTTGCGATTAAACTCTGCCTGACGCTTCGCATTCACATACTGCGCATTGGATAGTACCGGATTCTCCAGAATTCCTTCCGTATAGTAAAGGCTACAATCTGCATGCGCGCCCTGACACAATCTGTGGTTTAGTCTCTTACTCTCTATTTCATTCAGATAACTCCGTCCGAAATTCAGTTCAATATAAGACTGCATCTTATCGATGGCTTCCTGATCCAGAACAAGAATGCTCTTTTTGGAGGAGTTCTTCTTTTTTTCTTTCTCCTCTGTCCCATGTTCTTCCAGAGATGTCATCTTCCGGCTGATATCCTCCATGTACTCCTCCAGCATGGATTCGTACATCTCCTCCTTGAAAAGATCCTGCCAGTTTGCCTCTGCCAGCTCCTCCAGCTCCACCGCCAATACGTGTTCCAGATCTCCATGCTTTTGTTCAAACGTAGCGTCCAGCTTCGTATTATAGATCTCATCGATCGTCCGAATGATCTCCATCGTATCTGTACTTTTGGCAAGCTCCTGCAGACGCTCTGTCGTGAAGGTGATATTCTTCTCTCCGCCTCCGTTCTGATACAGGAAGTCACGGAGCACCGCGATCTTCACTCTTCCGGTGTAGGATTGTGTCATCCTGTGATAATCATGATCCAGCATGGCGTCAAACGCCTTACGCCGCACCTGTTCCACTCCCGGACGTTCCTTCACGATCTTCGGATAAGCTGCGGCATCCACACAGAGCTGCGCAAGACTCATCAGCGGCGCTTCCTCCGCTCCGTAATACAGCTTTTTCACCACATACATCGCCAGCAGATCTGCGTCAAAATAGCGAGCGAAGGCTCCCTGCTTGATGGCATCATATAAGGAAATATATTTACTTTTTTCAAAGGAGGCTACATCCGGCTTCACATCCAGACTATAGTCTCCGCTGACCGTCCACATCAGATTGCGAATGCGGTTCTCGATCTCCGCCTTATGTTCTTCGAAATCATAGTCCATTCTGCTCTATTCCTTCTATTTTATATATCATTGCGCGTTTCCTGCATTGTCAAGCGGATATTCGCAATCCGCTTCGCCACTTACTCATAACCGAATAGCTGCTCATTCGGTTAGAACAGTTCCGTACTATCCCATTCCTCCGGAATCCTTGTCTCCACAATATCCTCGATCAGCTCACGCTCAAATATATCAAAGCTTTTGTTCACGATACCCATGCGAATCGCCAGCTTCGGAGACAGACCACCCTCAATGGTGCGAATGGCACCGGACAGACCACGAAGATCCAGCGGTTTGGTGGATATCTCATTGTGACTTGCCTTTGTCTGCAGATCCATATAGAGTCCTGTCAGCTGACGCATTCCCTTCTCCTTCGCCTTCGGGAACATCGTCATTAATATAGAAAGTAATGTCTCCTCCTCGACCGGCGGCATATCGATCACCATAAATCTGGATACCAGCGCCTCATTCAGCTCCTTGGTGCCCGCATATCCATAGTTCATGGTTCCGATAAATCGTGTCGCATCGTGGAGCTCGATCCGGTCATATCCCGGCACATCAATGGTACGACGATAATCCAGCGTCGCATGCAGAACAGAGACCGCATCATTTTTTGCCATATTGATCTCATCAAAGATACCAAAGCCTCCATGCACTGCACAGTCATACACCGGACCGGTACGCAGACATACCTCATTATTGCGAAATGTATCGGTACCGATCAATGAGGTGCTGTCCGTATTTATATTGAAGGAAATGTTGTAGGTCGGTCGTCCGAAAACCCATGCCAGATTCTCTGCCAGAACATTTTTTCCGGTAGCCTTCGTACCGGACAGCAGGATATTCTCCCCCTTCAGAAGAGCGGTCGCGGCCATCTCAAAAATCTCTTTTCCATAAAATCCGATTTCCGGACGGAGCACGCGGTTTTTCAGCTGCTCCGGTACAGGATATTCCTTGCGAAACCTCGCAATATCCCTGAGCAGTCTCCCGCTGATCCCCTGTTCCTCATATATCTTAAATATTTCTTCCATAATTCCTCCATGATTTTCAATCTTTTATATGATCTCCGTAAAGGAAAGTCTTTGTTTAATTTCAGAAGTCATGATATCGTACACGATCGTTCCGTTTTCCAAGATCGAACGTTCATAGCTCACATCCTTGCCTGCAAACTTTTTCTGCACATAGCTCTCGATATCCGAGATCTGAAGCTCTTCAATAAAAATATCCCGCATCTGATTATTGGAGCATCTGTTAAAAATCTCCCAAACCACCTCGTACTCTTTCATGTTCGCCCTCCCTGATTCTGTACAGGCTCTTTGCCCGGTTGGAACACTTACGCCTTCTGTTTCATTATATTTCCTGCCCGTTTCGGACAGTATCTCTATCCTACACTATTCCTCTGCTTATGTGAACTACCCATTGTCTAAAGCCAATGGGCTTCCTGCTTCGCAGACCTCGCAA